>JAQAZR010000028.1:0-12347 GCA_032127235.1 Deltaproteobacteria bacterium | reverse complement strand
GCAATACTCATGGTGAACACGAACCAGTTGGCCTCCTTGAACATCACCAGCCAGTTGACGGCCAGCCACTTGGCGGCCCCGGTCTCCCAGAGGCAGAAACCGATGCTCATCGCACCGGCAAAGAGCAGGATGATGTTCCAGGGTATGGCTTCCAGGTCGTCGATGTCCAGGATCCCGGTGAGAAAGAACGTGATCGTCGAAATCAGAATGATGGCCGTCTTGTCGACCGGCTGCAAGGCCGGTATGAAAGAGCGCAGGGCCATGGTCAGGATGCAGGCAAAGACGATGACGCTGGCGAGGATTTCGTTGCGTGACAGCGGTCCGAGCTCCGAATAGAGCAGTTTGGCCCTTTCTCTTAAACCGGGGATGGTTTTCTTTTCCGGTTTTAAAAAAACCATGAAAAATCCCCACAAAATGAAGGTCATCAGCCACCCGATCGGGAACATGTAGTAGGTCAATTGGAAGAACGAGATGCTCTTACCGATGATGTCGGTGTAAAAGCCAAGAGCTACGGCCCCCCGCGCTGCCCCCAGCAGGGTGACGATGCTGCCGGCCCCGGCTACGTAGGCCATGCCGATGAAGAGCCCCTTGCCGAACTTGGTGGGCCGATCGCCTTCACCATATAGTGAATAAATAGCCAGCAGGAGTGGATAGATGGTGGCCGCCACCGCGGTGTGGGCCATGATGTGAGTGAGGGCGGCGGTGACAACAAAACAGCCCAGATAGATCATGCTGGTGCGTTCGCCTACGATCGCCAGCATTTTGTAGGCCAGCCGGCGGGTCAGGCCGGTTTTCGTGAAGACCAGACCGATGACGATCGATGCGAAGATGAACATTACCGACGGATCCATGAAGTCCTTGAAAGCCACCTTGGCGGGTCGGATCAGGAAAAGGGCCTGCAGCACGCCGATCGCCAGGCTGGTGATGCCGATCGGCACGACTTCGAAAACCCACCAGGTGCCGGCCAGCAGAAAAACCGCCAGGGCGCCCTTTCCCTCTCTGGTCAGCTCAAAATGCTTGCCGAGTGGATCGATGGCATCCGGCCAGGGCGGGGAATAATATGCGACTGAAAAAAGGATGATCCCCAAAAAGAGGAAAATCAGTTTTTTCCAGTTAATCTGAATCGGTATGCCGTTCACATCATCGCTCATGCTCCGTCCCTCCTCAGTCAGGATTCGGTATCATCAGATTCAATTGTTGGCAGATCGATCTATTCGCCTGGCGTACACTCTTTGGCGCTGCACTCTTTTAATTTGTGAAAAACGGCGGCAAAGACATCGGAGAGCCTCAGAACACCGACGATTTCACCCGATTTGTCGGTCACCAGAAGGGATTGATGGTGACCGATGATCAGCTGATGGATGGCTACATCCAGGGAAGCGTCCTGGTGGACGTATTCTCCTGCGGTGGGCGTGTACATAAATTCTTTAACCTTCCGGTCGGCCGCCTTTCTGCAGATGTCCCCCAGAGGGCTGGCCCACAGGGAAAACTGGTCCAGCATACCCTGAATAAACTTCGTACTGAACCCCAGATGCCGGATGCTTCCGTCGGTTTGTAGTTCTTTATATTTCGGTTCCAGCGCTTTCAGGGCATCCAGTTGGCTGAGCTTGCCGACGATTTTGTGGCTTTTGTCGTAGATCAAGACGGCGCGATGCCGGTAGCGGGTCTGGTCGAATTCCCCTTGGGCTTTTTCCAGGGCCAGAATGGCATCGCACAGGGTGGCGTCGTCGGAGACGGTGGCATATTCTGAAAGCGGAACCATCAGGTCTTTTACAATATAAGTCTTCATAATAACACTCCTTTGTCAGTAAGGATTGGCTTTTTCCAGGCCGGCTCGCACTTTTAATTTAAAAGATTTCCGTTAACATTGAGATTTTGAAAGATCAACAATTAATTGGTTGCCGTGGCGGGACCCACTCTCGCTGCTGACCGCCTCTTCCGATTCAACCAAGGCTTTGCAGGAAAAACACCAAAAACAGGATTTCGAAGCGTTCAGTCAAATTTTTTTTGTTAACTGGCTTAAATAGGTAGGCAAATTGATGATAAGCGGCATGATGCCGAAGGGTGCCCAGCAACGCTTGTTCAGGAATGCATCCACTGCACGAAAAAGGTCTACCGTCAGGCTGATGATTCCGATTCCAAAAGTTGTGTTTCCGGCAAGCAGCGCAGGCAATTCCGGATATGAGCCCGCTTTTGGCGATCAAGTCATCAGCATCTATTTCAGGCCCTTGCTCAGAGATATACGATGCCATCGATACCCGAATCCGAGCTATGCGGCATTTTTATGACACGCCGAAACCGGCCGGTAAACATCTATAATCATAAATATAATAACACAACGATCGTGGTGTCGAATTCGAACCGGCTGAATGTCAGCGGAAACATTGCCTGGGATATGCACCGACGTTTCACTCGCCGGGTGCCTTCGGTGTCGGATATAGGTTATCCGGCGATGTCAGTCAATTCGACATCGAAGTTCAAGGTTTTACCCGCCAATGGATGGTTGGCGTCCAGCGTGACCGTCTCCTCATCCATTCCAGTGATCCAAACCATGAAAATCGAGCCGTCCTTTTGTTTGACCTGAAGCTGCATTCCGATTGCCGGATGAACGGAATCCGGCAAGTGTGAGCGACTGACCTTGGTGGTGAGCTTTTCGTCGTTCTGGCCGTATGCTTCTTCCGGAGGAATGACAAGGTTTTTTTTCTCCCCGACTTCCATCCCAATCAACCCTTTTTCGAAACCCTTGATGAGATTGCCTTCTCCGATGGTAAACTTCAACGGAGATTTACCGCGCGAGGTGTCGAAAACAGTATCGTCATCGAGTCGCCCGGTGTAGTGAACCTTAACGGTGTCGCCTGTCTTAGCCGTGCTCATTTTATAACCCTTCCGCGCGCGGGACAATTCTATCGGAAATCACCTTCCGGGAGCTCTTCAAAACACTTGTAAGAAAATGAATTTTACAGAGAAGAAAAAAAGAGGGATAAAGGCTGATAGAATTGCAAGTCATTGCATTTTTTTCGTGCTGGTACACACCATTTTTTGGCGACATCCTAACACAGTTAATGAATAAGTCAAGCGACAATAGGCGTCTATAACCCGGTTGACAAAACGGTTATCTGTGGTGTATACGATCATTAAAAGATAATTTGTCTCGCCGCGTATTTTCTCTTTTTCCTTCTATTTGACCAGGTCTTGATACGGGTTCCGATATTTATCTTTTTTCAATCTCTATATAGAGAAGGCAGCTTTCAGCAGGTAAGCCCTGGAAAGTGCTGCAATGCAACGGGCATCGCTCGTATCCTTAATCGACGGGTAGAAGAGAAGTAGTAATGCAACCACCTTCCGCTTTATGGAGGTTCATGGCAAGGTTACCCAAAACGTTAACCCTCAATTACTGGAGGTCATTATGTGGCAAAAATACCAGATCAGCAAAAACGACGCATCCGAAAAACTTCACATACGGGAGTTTGCAGTGTTGGAGAACGTTCCACGGTTGAGTGAAATTGCCGATATCAACCAGGAAGGATATGCTTTACTTTGCGAAGAGAGCTATGACAGCCAGGATGTCGCTTCGGCTATCTTGGAAGGCAAGACGGCATTGATCGGTGTTTTACGAACGCAAAACATGTATCCGATCAGCGTCTATGCCGAGGCTATTGCCGAGTCGGTCATCGACCTCTACGATTCCGAAGCACAGAAATCGGTTGAGTTGCTGTTCGATGATACCGACCTGCTTGACTGAGGGCATTCACCCGCTCTTTACTGTCACTTTCTTAGGGTCGACGGCACTGTTCGATGTGAGATGAATGCTTCTGAAAACCACCGTTGTGTAAAAAAAGCGTTGGTTGCAAACCCAAAATTGCGACTGCAATTGAGCCGTCACGGCAATTGTGTTATGGGTGTCTCTGATTGACTTTTCTGGAGTCGGTCTAACCCTTTGAACATGGAGTGCGTGCCGTGACGGTTGATGCCTTTACCTGCCGATGTGTTAGCGATACCCTCGACGGTTTGCGTGACGGGTTGTCCCACTTCTCCGGACCAAGCCGCGCTGCTGTGATATACGCCATTGCGCCCGACGACCCCGTCCTTATCTGTGATCCCCAAAACCTTCTTCGGGGCCACGAGCCCAGATTCAAAGAGCTTTACCTGGACAACGATCAGTGGCGATGTCATATCCCCATCAGTCGTGATAAAAACAGGTTCAGCTACATGCTGCCGGAAAAGATCCTTCATTTGGCCGGCCTTATATCCTGCGGCGGACGCTCCAGTTCGGTGTTTTTCCAAATGTGGTTTACCGACCACCATCCGGATATGTGTTCCATCGGACCAACCGAGCGTTGGCTCGAGCACGCGGCCTGGCGTTTTTCACACGATATCGCCAATGACAAAGATCTTTACACCGGCATATCGGGCAGTTTCTTGCGTGAATTCGCCAGCCATGCCGTTCATGACTACATCGTCGATCGGATGAATGTCATCTTGGGATGGGACAGTCATCTGCGGATTTACCCGATTCTGGACGCGGTTCTCGGGATCTCGCGGACGCGTGAGGAACAGATGATGCCAAGAGGTGAACTGGTTTTTGTCGAACGGCCCTTGCTGGGAAGTATCGACTATCTGGCGCGATTCCCGGAAATGGAGCAGCCGTTGCTGGACAACTTCAAGCATGTTCGCAAGCTGCTTCAATCCGTGGAGGTTTCCGATCGTAAACTTGTTTCAGACGGAAAGAACATCGTCGGCATTAACGCCGGCGGCAGGATGCCGCCTTTTTTCCTCACAGCAGATTTCAGGGGCAATTTCGGTTTCCTCAGGCTCAACGCGGATGAGGTGTGCAGCTTTTCCGACGGTAGTTTTAAATCCACTACCCGCAAGGCCAAGCTGGTTCAAGTGGAGGAGGCCCTGCTCGAAGCGGAACTCGACCCCCAAGTCGGCAGCCATTTGTTCAAAATAACGGCTGCCTTGGTCCATGACGCCGAAGAATCGAAATCCGGGTGCACACTGGTCATCGACCTCAACCATGAACCGGTCGTCATCTCCGGCCAGAAACTGGCCGAGCCGCTCGACCTCCAACAGCCACACCTATTGGAACTGGCGAAGTCACTGTCCAAAGTCGACGGTGCCCTTCACATCGGTCAGGACTTGCGTCTGCACGGATTTGCATGTCTGCTTGACGGCCGGGCGATTCCAGGAGAGGATCGAGCCCGGGGGGCGCGTTTCAACTCAGCCCTGAGATTCACGGCCGAGCGGCCGAACATCCTCGTCGTGGTGGTGTCGGTCGATCGGCCGGTTGCCATTATTCAGGAAGGGGTTGAGATCAGCGCGCAGTGTCAGTGGGTTCCCCTCACGAGCTGCCTTTTCCGCCCGTTGACTCTCGAAGCCTGGATCGGCGGTAAAAAATCCGGAATTCTTCTTTCCGGCGCGGCCTGAAGCCATCACGGCTTCATTGAAAACACAGTTCAGCTTCCGAATCAGAAATGGGCCATTTTCCCTAAGTTCAACCATCGGAGCGGAGGCGTACTCGGGCACCCCGCACAAGCGATTTTGCCGATATTGCGGAAAAAGGCCAGTTGTGGACAAAAACTCAAAAGTTTTCTGCTAAAAGTTCAAAGTAGGCCCGCGGATGATCACAGGAGGGGCAGATTTCCGGTGCTTCGGCGGCTTCGATGACACGCCCGCAGTTGCGACATTTCCAGAGAACTGTCTGCGGTTTCTTAAAGATGGTGCCGGCCTGGACGGCCTCGATCAATTTGTTGTAGCGGCGTTCGTGCCATTTTTCGACTTCCGCGATCTTTTTAAAGGCCCGTGAGGCGTCCTTGAAACCCTCCTGGTCGGCCACATCGCCAAATCCCGTGTAGAGGGTCGTCCACTCCATGCGTTCCCCGGCGGCGGCTGACTTCAATTGCTCGAGCGTGCCGCCAATCACACCGGCCGGGTAGCCTGCCGTGATGGTGGCCTCACCCCCCTCCAGTTGACGAAAAAAAACCTTGGCATGTTCGAGTTCGTTGTCGGCGGTTTCCATGAAAATGGCGCTGATTTGCTCGTACCCCTCTTTCTTGGCGATTTTAGCGGCCATGGTGTAGCGGTTGCGTGCCTGGGACTCGCCGGCGAATGCCGCCAAGAGATTCTGCTCGGTTTTTGATCCTTTTAAAGATGCCATCTTCGCCTCCTTCTGTTACCCGACGGGTTGCAAGAAATGAATTTCCGCTAAAAATAAAATAAAGGGGTCGCCGGTTGACTTTCGGGGAGATTAGGCAATTGGAGAATTGATGTCAAGGTGCAAGGAGCACCGGTGCTCAGTTTCTATCAATAAATAGACCATTACCGCAATTCCGGCGTCAATCACGTCTAAACGGTGGGGTGTCCGCGCACAATCAAAAGGCCGCGGCTCTTTGGTTGTAAGATAAGAAAGGCGTCATCGAGCGCTGGTGCCTTTGCCTTGAAGCCACCGTATGGCCTCCATCGCCTCTGACCGGTCGAAGTAGCCGATATCGATCCCTCCGAATAGACCAAACAGACCGATACTCGTTCTTTCCCACGCCTTGCTGCCGATGATGGCGATCCGTTCGATTTGATCGGCGTGTAATCGGAGGAAATGAAGGTTTTCGAAGAGCATTTCCGGGCTGCGCGCCGGCATCTGGGTATCGATGGACAGCAACAGCCGTATCCTGCCGCCGGCGGCGGCAATGCTTTCCTGCAACATACGGCTCAACGCGCGGGTCTGACGGTCTATCATGCGGTCGAAGAGCTTGACGGTGACGATATCACCGAATCGTTGAACCGGGTTTTTTCCCACGTCGGTTTTCCTTCGATGTAATAAGCGCGATACCTGCTCATGGGCATCGTTCGTCTCGGTAGCGGATCGGTTGCCCGGTTTGTTCGACGATCCGGACAGCGTTGGTTTGGGGACCGTCATTTCACCGAAACGTCTTTTGATAAAAAGAACACGGGTTATTGTCAAGTCCGTGTGATAAACGGTAGATGACGAGGAGATGGCCGCTGGTCAGTGCTGCGCGCCCAGCACTTTTAGCAGATGGCGTCCTGCGTTGCGGGCGCCGATGATGTTGCGGGCACAAGGTCCGAGCTGAAGTTCGGCCAAAGGACCTGTGACGAAGATGTTTGCGGCCCACCGTAAATCCTCTCCGATAATCGGGAAGCCGCAAGGTCCGCATTGTAATCCGAACTCTTCGATGACCTGGTCGATAAAGTCTCCTCCCGGCCTATTCGTAAGAAACCCGGTAGCCAGAACAACGGTATCGGCCCACACCGTTCCGGTATCCGTATCCAGGCGAATGCGATTACCATCCGGAACCGCGCTTCGAATGCGGGATTTTTGAAAGTACAGGTCCGTTGTGTCGAGGGCGGTGCGGAACTCTTCGAAAATCTCACAGGGTAGGCTGCCGCCGACCCGGGCCCGATCGACGGTTGCTCTCCGGCTACCGTAATCCTGCCGGTAAAACTCACGCAGGCATTTCGGGCCGATCCAGCAGGGATCGAAATCATACTGGCTTTCATATAGGTCGTGCTGGGAGAGGAGCCGAACCCTGCCGGACAGCCTTTTAGAGAGCATCAGAGCCGTCTGCACGGCGGATAACCCTCCGCCCACCACAATCACGCCTTCTGTGCTCTCGGGTATATCGGCAGTCCTGAATCCGTAATCGAACACATGATCGATCCGAGAACCCGCCTGCTGCAGACGGCGCGCCCAGGAAGGCCAGCAGGGCTGTTCGCCCAATCCCATGGCCAGAATAACATTTCGGGCTGCAATGGAACCGACTGAAGTTTCGGCGGTTAGTGAGTGAGGGTTATGTGTATGCAGTGCCAAGGCCCGACCGATAATTCGCAACTTTTCCAACCGGTAATGTCGGATGACATGGGCGCAGTGCTTCTGAAACAGGATGAGCGAAGGACGGTTGTACGGCGGTATGAAATCGGCGATCTCTTTTATGTCCGGAGACCGGGCGAACCGATACAGCGAAAGCACCGGAATGTCGATGTTGTGGGTAGCCGGCGAGCGCAGATAGCGCATACCGCAGTTTGTCGCGTTCCGATTCCAGGTTGCCAGAGGTGCCTGATGGGGATCGAGAACGCGCACTTCATTCCGATCCAAACCAACTTGATTGACCAGCAGATGAGAAAGGTATGTCCCGTGTATTCCGCCGCCGATAATCAACCATGCAATCATGGCAACATCTCTGTCAGATTGGGCATGAGAACTCAGTCGAGTTTTTCGAAAAACTCCTTTTCCGCTCCGCATTTAGGGCAAACCCAGTCCTCTGGGAGATCTTCGAACGCTGTCCCGATTTGAATGTTGCTCTCAGCATCTCCTTCTTCCGGATCGTAGATATAGCCACAGGGACATTCCCATTTGTCCATTCCAACCTCCTCAATCAGATGAGTTTTTGGCAATTGCGCAAATCTTCTGAACGCTGCGCTGCGCTTCATTACGTTTTCGCTTGAGCATATGGCCAACACGTCTTAAAACGTTAGTATCGTTTGTTCGGACCCCAAGATTTTTACAAAATCATCTGAAATCGAATACGATATCTTTTCATCTAAGCGATCTCCAATTTCTCCTATCGCTAAGCACAGAAATCGATAGCGTCAAGTTTTTTTTGATGCCGACAGGCGGGTCGGCTGCCGAGCGTCAATCAATATATGGTCGATCGGTCCGGCCGGTTACGGGGAATAGCCGAAATTTTTAACCGGCTCGACAATGTCCCAGACCATCTTCGGAACAGCATCTTCCGCGAATCGGTAATTTGGCTGTCGATTGATAGTGACGACCCCGTCGAATAGCCGGCCTGTTTTTTTAATGAACAAAATCTGAGGTGACGGTTCTGTTTGTACCGGCGTGATGATAGCCGCTTCTGCGCATGGGGTGCATCAAACCCGCATCAGAAGCCGGTTTGTCTTCAGGAGGGAAAACATCGCGGGATAAATTTCAGCACTGCCCTTTTGTCAAGCACATTTTCAGGAATTTTTTCTCCGCGGCGCGAAGGTCTTCTTCGGAATAATGATCGAGGTTTTCACGAATCCGAAACTTTTTTCTGTATTGTTTAATCAGCTGTTTCTGGCCACTTTTCTCGCTGCGATCCATCCATTTAGATTCCATTCTTCTGTATCCTATCGATCGTTTGGATAGACATTTGGTCGCGAAGCATTGATAGCGCTGAGAAAGCGTTCGTCAAAACCGGGTCGGTTTAAGGAGGCGGGCTAGATGGTAACGAATGAGTTGATTTTCCAGCCAGCGAACGGTTTTCCTGACAGAGCGCTTCAACCTGTTCATAATGACCTCGTTTTTTCGAGTCTTCCAAACAGCCGAAGCATTTTCTGTGCCACTGGTCAAAAAGCAAGAATTCGTAATGTTTAAGGGTGGTTAAATTTAAAGCCAATTACTTTTAAGCAAATGATTGTGAAATTTCTACCTCAGTACTGTGAAAAACCACTCATATGTGCGGGCTCCGGCATATGATCTCATCCCCATTTCTAAGTATTCGTTCAGGTGTTAAAATTTCTCAAGAGGATGACGGCAATCTGGAAATAGAGGGTGATGCCGACGGCGTCGATGATGGTGGCAATAAACGGCCCGGCGGTCAAGGCCGGATCGAGTCCCATTCGCCTAAGTAGGAGCGGGATGAGCGCACCGGCCAAGTTGGCCGTCAAAAGCGTGACCAGCAGCGCCATGGCCACTATGCAGCCGAGGATCATGTTATGATCCTGCAGGAAAACACGGAAATAGGCCATCAACCCGAGGGTGAGGCCAAGCGCCAATCCCATCAGGAGTTCACGGTTGAATACCCGCAGGGCGTCACGCGGAAAAATTTCTCCCAAGGCCAGGGCCCGCACGACCATGGTGGCCGACTGCGTCCCGGCATTACCGCAGGTGCCGGTTACCAGAGGAATGAAAAACGCCAGAGCCACCATTTGATGCAGGATATCGGAATTCATTTCCATGACCGTGGTCGAGAGCAGAGAGGTGAACAGCAGAATGGCCAGCCAGCAGAATCGGTTCCAGAACAACCGCGGCAAGGGACGTTTGAAGTACTGCTCATCGAAGGGGACCACAGCGGAAATTCGCTGGAAGTCTTCGGTGCTTTCCGCTTCGATAATGTCGATGACATCATCGACGGTAATGATTCCCAGCAGACGGTCTTCACCGTCCACCACAGGCAGGGCCAGGAAATCGTATTTCGAGATGATGGCTGCGACGGCTTCAACCTCCATATCATGTCTGACCGAGATGACGTTGCCTTGCATGAGGGTATCAAGCCGGGCATTGGGTTTGGACATGATCAGGTCACGCAGCGAAATCATGCCCAGAAGGTGGCGGCTGTCGTCGGTGATATATATGTAATAAATGGTTTCTTTGTTTGGCGACTGCAGCCGAAGGCGTTCCAAAGCGGTGCCGACGGTGATCTGCCCCGGCAAAAAAGCATATTCCGTCGTCATCACGGCCCCGGCGGTCCCCTCGGCGTATTGCCACAGGCGCCTGATTTCGTTGCGTTCGGCCTGCGCGATGAGCGGCATGATCGCTTCTCGGATATCGACGTCGACTTTTTTCAGCAGGTCGACCCGATCGTCCGGGTCCATATTCTCGATAAACCGAAGCATGGTATGGGCGTTACCGGTTTCCAGGCAAGCCTGCTGAGTTTCGAGAGAAAGCTGCTCAAAGGCTTCCATCGCGATGTGGTTGCCGACTTGCAGCAGTATTTCGATGACAACCTCGGGCTTCAGGTCGGCGTTCTCGAGATTTTCGGCAATATCCGAGGGGTGCAGGTCACGCAGAGCGTTGATGTCACGGTGAATTGCGCTATCGGGCGATTGTTCGCTTACAAGTTGGGAACAAAGGGCAGAGGTCATTGCGCCTCCTTCACGTCCCATGGCCCGTACAACGGGACAAGACGAGAAGGGGCGAAGGCGCGCGTCAGCGCATCGAGGCTGGTGGTGAAGGGGTCTTCGCGTCTTGAAACCGGTTGACGGGCAGCCGGGATATTACATCGTTTCGGTCAGCTTGCTGGCGTTGGTGGTCGGGACTACCGCCAGGCTCCTTGTCGTCCATAAATGTTGCCTGTCCTTGGTCGATCTTAAAAAACAAAGATGGCGAATCACGCAGTGCTCAATTCACCATCCATAACATCCAATTTCCGCTATCAGGGCTGTGAGGTCAATTATACGGCAGCGGCAATTACGCTAATTCAAATACGGCCACAATTCAAGCAATATTTTGAATTTTGAGGCCTTAACCCGCGATTTTCTTCAGTTCAGTCAGCACCTCGGCCGCGTGGCCCTTGGTTTTTGCCTTTGGCCAGCGGCGCCGTGTCAGTCCTTTGGGGTCAATCAATACAGTGCTGCGAATGACACCCTCATATTCCTTGCCGTACATCTTTTTCTTGCCCCAAGCGCCGTACGCTTGCAATACAGAGTGTTCCGGGTCACTGAGGAGATCTATGGTCAGTTTGTTTTTCTGGATAAATTTTTGGTGAGAGGCAACCGAATCAGGACTGAGACCAAAAACTTCCGCGTTCAGTGATGTAAAACGGGACTTCAGCTCTGAAAACTCCAGAGCCTCGGCCGTTCAACCACTTGTGTTGTCTTTGGAATAGAAAAACAGAACGACCCATTTACCCTTTAAATCCTTGAGACAAGCGGTTTCTTTTTTCGCCGATGCCAGGCAGAAATCTTCGGCTTTGCTTTTCGGTGTTTCCATTATGGCGATTCCTCCTATTTATAAACCATTGGGCTTATAAAAATAACCCTATGCAGGGTATTATGGATGGATGAGTCACACCATACCGGTGAACTCGAACTCCAGCTTGGTCTGAAATTTCTCGATCCGTTTGAAAATTTCTTTTAGCATTTTCTGTTCGATGCTGGTCAGTTTTTTCGGATTGATATAATTATTGGGCGCGGTTTTTTCGTCAATCACCGCCGTAACCTGCCGAAAGAACCGCAACTGCATCAAAAAACTGTAAGCCTTTTCGAGTTCATCGTACTCCGGCGCGGTAATCACCTTCTTGAGCTGCAAGTGATTCAGGCGTTCCAGCGTGTTGGTTTCTTCGATTTTGTGCTTCAGGGCATAAATACGGGCAAAGTCCACGATTGGTGTCATTGCACTCTTTATGTCCAGGGCGCTGCGGTGCTCGCCTTTAGATTCCACCACAAAGTTGCGAAAAAAACCGATCGGCGGTTTGAAGTGCAGGGCGTTCTCTGTCAGGTGGCGAAAAAAACCGGACCAGCCCTCGAGAGAATCGAAAAGGTGTCGACGCAGGGCATCGATCAAGACGGTTGCTCCAAAACCGTGGCGGAAGTCAAAAAAGATACTGGCTTGGAGCAAATCTTCCGGTTCG
>JAQAZR010000027.1:0-6315 GCA_032127235.1 Deltaproteobacteria bacterium | reverse complement strand
GTCGGCCATCTCGCTGCCGGCCACCCTGAGCCTGATATACAAGGTGCTGCCCCGGAACAAGCGCACCATGGGGGTGAGCATGCATTCGCTGGTGCGCCGTATCCCCATGGCTCTTGGCCCTTTGCTCGGAGGGCTCTTCATCGGCATATGGGGCGAGCGCGATGGGGTTCGTATTGCCTTTGGGGCCGCCCTGGCCATGGCGGCGGTGGCGCTGCTGCTTCAGCAATGGATGATTGCAGACGACACGCCCTCTGCGACATCCTCGGCAGGTGCCTGCGACCTGACACCGGAAAGAAATCCGTTGAAACTCATGCGCCTGATGGACCCGGCCATGAAGAGTCTCCTGGTCACCGACATTCTCATCCGCTTTTGCGAACAAATCCCCTACGCCTTCGTGGTGGTCTGGAGCATGAAGACCATCGCCCAACCGGTATCGGCATTCCAATTCGGCCTGCTGACCACAATCGAGATGGCAACAGCCGTGCTGGTCTATATTCCGGTGGCTTATATGGCGGACCGGAGCACCAAGAAACCGTTTGTTCTGGTAACCTTTATCTTTTTTACATTTTTTCCCTTGGCGCTTTTGTATAGCCGCTCCTTCGAGTGGCTGATTGCCGCCTTCATCCTGCGGGGGCTCAAGGAGTTCGGCGAACCCACCCGCAAGGCTCTAATTATGGATCTATCTCCAGACAGCTGTAAGGCGGGGATGTTCGGGCTCTATTATTTGATCCGAGATTTTTTTGTCGCCGGTGCCGCTCTTGGCGGCGCCTTCTTGTGGCAGATCAGCCCGCAGACCAACCTGATCACAGCCTTCGTCTTCGGGATCATCGGCACAGTCGGTTTTGCCCTATTCGGCCGCGACATGCCGGTGCTAAATCATTCACGGGATCATGCATGAAAAAGGCAGCGTCAACGAACACTTCTGCGACAGTTTCCTTCACGGAAGCTCTCAAGTTTTGGACCAAGCTGGGTTTCATCAGCTTCGGAGGGCCTGCCGGCCAGATTGCGATCATGCACCAGGAAGTGGTGGAAAGGCGGCGCTGGATCGGTGAGAATCAGTTCCTGCGGGCCCTCAACTTCTGCATGCTGCTGCCCGGGCCCGAGGCCCAGCAGCTGGCCACCTACATCGGCTGGCGGTTGCACGGCACCTGGGGCGGCATCGCGGCCGGATCGCTTTTCGTGATTCCGTCGATCTTTGTCATGTTGTTTCTGAGCTACTTGGCCGTGGCCCATATCGACATTCCGGCGGTGGCGGCCGCTTTCTACGGCATCCAGCCGGTGGTGGTGGCCGTGGTGGTGGAAGCGGTGTTGCGCATCGGCAAAAAAGCACTCAAGCACCGCGTGCTCTATGGATTTGCCGCTTTGGCGTTCATTGCCATCTTTTTCTTGAAGGTGTCGTTTCCCTACATCGTAGCGGCAGCGGCCGCAGGCGGGCTTCTCATGCAGCGCATGTTGCCCCGGGTCTTCTGCGCGGGCGCCTACGATCCAGAAACCAAAGAGTGCCGCGTTGAAACAGAACCTTCCGTCGGGCTGAAGACGGGCCGGCCCTCCTTCTCCTATGTCGTCCGCGTGTTCTTTGTCTGTCTTGCTTTGTGGGGTCTTGTGGTAGGGGGCGTGTGGGCCTGGCGTGGGTTCGATGATGTATTGAGCCAGATCGCCTTGTTTTTCACCAAGGCGGCTTTCGTTACCTTCGGAGGCGCGTACGCCGTGTTGAGCTACATAACCGAAGTCGCGGTGGGAAACGGTTGGCTCACGACACCGCAAATGCTCATCGGGCTCGGCTTGGCCGAGTCTACTCCCGGACCATTGATCATGGTGACGCAGTACGTCGGTTTTCTGGGCGCCTGGAACCTGCCCGGCGATCTGGCACCATTGACCGCCGGCATTTTAGGGGCCCTGATCACCACCTACGTGACATTTCTACCCTGCTTTTTCTTCATTTTCACCGGCGCGCCTTTTATCGAGGCCATGGCCGGCAACCGGCAGCTCCAGGCTGCACTCACCGGCGTCACCGCGGCCGTGGTGGGCGTGGTGCTCAACTTGGCCGTCTGGTTCGGTTACAAGGTGATCCAGCCCGACGGCGGTCTCGACCTCTTTGCTCTGATATCCGCCGGTGTGTCCCTGGTTCTGCTCCAGAAGTTTCACCTGCCCGTTCATTACCTGGTGCCGCTCGGTGCCGCGGCAGGCGTGATCTGGCGGTTATTGGTTTAGCCAGCCAAAGACAAAGGAGAAAAACGAATGACGGATCCATTTACTGCTTTAATGCTCATATGGCTCGGAAATGTCACAGTCTTGCCCCACAATATTTGCAGTGCCTGGCGTCGGCATCGTGTCCTTCGGCGCTGCACTCGGGGCAGGCCTGGGTCGACACCTTACGTTTGAAGGACTGTGCCATCTCAACGGTCACAATTCCAGTCGGCACGGCTATCATTCCAAAGCCGATCACCATGATCAGCGCCGCTAGAAACTGGCCCAGACCGGTTTGGGGAGAAATGTCGCCGTAGCCGACGGTGGTCAGCGTCACGATCGCCCAGTAAATGCTTTGCGGAATACTGGTGAAGCCACTGTCCGGATCCTCGATCAAATACATCAGCGCGCCGAAGATGACCACCAGAATCATCACGGTGAACAGGAATACGATTATTTTACGGCGGCTGGCCTGCAGGGCCTGCACCAGCAGGCGGGCCTCTCCGAGATAGGGAACCAGTTTGAGCACTCGAAAAATACGCAGTACGCGCAACAACCGGATGACCAACAGATACTGAGAGCCCGGGATAAAGATGCTCAGATAGGTCGGCAAGATGGCCAGAAGATCGACCATGCCGAAGAAGCTGGTGGCGTACGCCAGCGGTCGTCCGACACACAGCAGACGCAAGAGGTATTCGACGGTGAACAGTATCGTAAAGACCCATTCACCGACATAAAGGTATCGGCCGTAAGTAGCACGAATGCCGCTGACACTGTCCAGCATCACCAGCACCACGCTGATGACAATCGAGACGATCAGCAGTATATCGAACAGTTTGCCGGCCGGCGTATCGGCCTCAAAGATAATCTCGTGCAGCGTATGCCGCCATTGGCGGGATTTTTTATCAGTCATCCTGCTTTGCTTTGGGAACGCGAAAATTGTTTTCGACCCGCTGCAGGTACTCGATCACTAATGCCATCCCGTGCTTGCGGTCCAATTCGTAAGGGCACGTGCAGATCGAATCCAGCAAACCGTCTTCATCCATGACCACCCTTGTGGCATAGCGCTCCGTTCCGTCCACCCAGGCGATCAAGCTGCCGTCATCCGTTACGGCCAGATCGGAAACACGCCCTTGGCGTTGATAACTTTTGCCCCGGGAGACAATTTTTCCGCCAACCCATTCTTTGATATCGTTCCAAGTCAGATCGGAAAACTGGTTCAGTCGTGTCTTCTTTTTTGGCATTGGGTTACATTCCTGGTGTTCTCATTTTGGAAAAATGACAACAATCATGATGCTGCCGCTGCATAGTAAGGTGACGGCACAGTATGGTAGGCCGCTCAACCTTTGCCACATTGTGATGTCCAGTGATACCCGATACTGACACGACAGGAACGTTACCCTCCTGTCTTCGTGCAGCCGGGAGGTCATGGCCTCTCTTTAGCGTTAGGAACTCACCGAGGCTAATGGTTTCCCAACTCATATCCCAAGTTCCTCGAAATTATTCTTGATTATCGCCGCCAGTTGCACAGCCTCGGCGTTGAGGTCTTCCAACTCCACGTGAATCTCCCGCAGGGTCTCATCGAAGTCCTCGTCTTCTTCCTCGGAGGCGACGCCGACGTAGCGACTAGGGGTGAGGCTCCAGTCGTTGGCTTCGATCTCGGGGCTGAAGTCGAAAATCTTGCGGGTGACCTTGCGAAAGATGTTGCGCGCATCGATCATGAGTACCTTGCCTCGATACGCCTCGGGTTTCCCTCGGTTGAGGAACCACAGCTCGCACTGAACGCTACGGGTGTAGAAAAAGTTCGACCGGATGGCAATCATGAGGTCCACGTCGCCGGTTTCGATGAGCTTCTGCCGCACATTGGCCTCGTCGCGCCCGGCGCTGGAAGGAGAGATTGAAAAATCGAAGTTCATGGCACGCAACCCATCAGATGATATGTCATACGCTAAAGAGCGGTAATGTCAAGCGGCTTTGCGTCTGCCATGGCTCTAAATATGGTCATAAAGAAAGAATTGGCTACCGGAAAAGAAATAAGCTATTATTAGGCTACTGATGCAAGGAGGTGGTCGATCTTGTCATCGTTAGAACCGAAAAAACTGGCTGAAATGTCGATCCCGGTGGGTACGGTTTGGCTTCTCGGCTCCTGTATGGAAGCCAGGGGAAAGCAGGACCTCTGGATAAGGCAGAAGCCCGAGGTTCTCGAAGTTATGCGCGAACAGGCCATTTTCCAGAGTGTGGAATCGTCGAACCGGATCGAAGGGGTGACGATACCGGCCGACCGGCTTCGTCCCGTGGTTCTGGGAAAAGCCAAGCCCCGCGACCGCTCCGAGGAAGAGCTTGCCGGCTACCGGCAGGCCTTGGACTGGATTTTTTCGCGCAAGCGACAGGTTTCCATCGTGCCGGCGGTCTTCCAGCGACTACACGCCCTCGCCCAAGGCGGACTTTCCGGCGATGCGGGGGAATGGAAAAAGCGGGACAACGAGGTTATCGAAATTTTGCCCAGCGGCGAGCGGAAAGTCAGGTTCGTGCCTACATCCGCCAAGGACACCCCGAAAACCATGGAAGTGCTTTGCCGGAGCTATCGCGAGGCCTGCGACGACGAACGGGTCCCCCCACTGCTGGTCGTCACCACCTTCGTGTTCGATCTCTTGTGCATCCATCCGTTCCGCGACGGAAACGGACGCGTTTCACGGCTGGCCACGACGCTTCTGCTCCAAGCGCACGGATTCCAGGTGACGCGTTATATCAGCCTGGAACGTCTTATCGAGGAAGGCAAAGAAGATTATTACGCAATCCTGGCTTATTGCTCGCAGAGATGGCACGAAGGTAAGAACGAGATCGTCCCCTGGTGGAACTACTTTTTAAGCGTTTTGCGCCGCGCTTATAAAGAGTTCGAACGACAGGTGGAATCGACAGAGGCTCGTCCCGCCAAGAGTGACTTGGTGCAGCAGACCGTACTTGCGCAGGTAGAGCAGTTCACTCTGGGGGACCTTGCGGCCCAATTGCCGGCGGCAAGCCCGCAGCTCATCAAGAAGGTCCTCGCTAAGCTGAAAAAGCAGGGCAAGATTCGCCTTGTCGGCAGGGGACGAGGCGCTCGGTGGGAAAACACTCCGTAACAGACGCGAGAAAATATAGGATCGGAAAATAGCTAAATCACCTTTAAATCCTTGCCCGAAAAGGAGATCCAATGTCTGAAAAACAAACTATTGGCGGTATCAAGGCGTGTGTGTTCGATGCATATGGAACGCTCTTTGATGTGCATTCTGCAGTTGGAAAATATCGACAGCGGTTGGGAGATGTTGCTGATCAG
Source organism: Deltaproteobacteria bacterium (assembly GCA_032127235.1). Lineage (GTDB taxonomy): Bacteria > Desulfobacterota > Desulfobacteria > Desulfobacterales > SG8-13 > JARFQH01. Next base: position 815 of record JAQAZR010000027.1, on the reverse strand, counting down.
GTTTCCCTGCTATGGCGCACCAAACAATTGGAGTATACATGGCTTCGCAGCTTGATGGGACATCATGCCGACTTCTGGCAAGTCACCCAAGATGCACTGGATTTCGCATTCGACATGCACCATCTAAACGATACGGATCTTCGAAACGATCTGATTGAGGCATATCTTCACCTGGACTGTTATCCGGAAGTGCCTGAGGCTTTATCAACGCTGAAAGCCAGTGGATTTAGAATTGCCATTTTATCTAACGGCACACCCGCCATGCTTGAGGCAGCGGTAAAAAATTCCGGCATCGAGGAGTTGATAGAAAAAAACTTCTCAGTCGAAGAAGTGGGCGTGTTTAAACCCGCCCCTCGGGTCTACCAGATTGCCGTCGATGGACTGAGCGTAACGCCTGATGAAATCGTATTCCAATCTTCCAACGCCTGGGATGCCTCGGGAGCCGCGGCCTTCGGTTTCAGAGTGGCCTGGGTTAATCGGTTTGGTCAAAGCGCGGAACGACTCCCGGGACGGCCGGATGTAGAGATAAAAAGTCTTATAGAATTACCTGGCCTATTGGTATAGAGTTTGAGAATAAATAGAAACCTATCCCATTTTGTTTACGATCCTTTAGGGTTATAGACAGACAAGCAACTACCTGACTACTGTCATGCTTAAAAAAACAAGTCCCTATCTTTTACCTTTGGCCTTTCCGTGAAACAGTTTGAAAATGGTTTCCGTGATTATTCCCACCTATAACGAAGAAAAGGCGCTTCCGGCGACTCTCGAGGCCCTGTCCCGCCAAAAGGGGACGTACGAGGCAATCGTGGTTGATG
>JAQAZR010000026.1:0-3028 GCA_032127235.1 Deltaproteobacteria bacterium | reverse complement strand
GCTAAGCAAAAACCTGCTGGTCACTATCGTCGGCGGCATGACGGCTTTTGTTCTGTGGCAATGGGTTTTACAGGCAGGGTGGATTTAGATTTGAAAAATTGCGTGGGTCAGGGTCGAACCTTCGATGGGAGGAACATCTTTAAATCACTGCAACCGCTTTGGCTCCCCAGCTCACAGGCCTTTTGGAGAGCGGCTTCCATTTTCTTCGGTTCGTGCTGGAGATAGAAAGCAAGCGCCATGATTTCGAAGATATCCGGCCAGTTCGGATATTTTTGCTGCAAACGATCCAGGTAGATGACCGCCGTCCGCAGCGACTGTATGCGAATCAGCCGATAGGCCTCGGCGATGTCGTGTCCCGGAAGCAGTTCATTTGAAATAACCGGTTCCATTTCCTCACGGTATGATTGCGCCGAGACTTTCTTTTCCAACTGCAGGTTTTCGATCTGGGCCTCGATGAAATCAGACGGCTTGATGACGAGTTTGATCCGCACCGAACAGGTTGGTTGATTCTCTATCATCAGCCAATTTTCCTGCAGCGTTATGGAAGTGAGGTTGTCGGCTGTCATGTTGATGACTTCCGGCCTCTTTTTCCCGAAGATCTCTATCAGTTCTTTTTGTGAAAAGTACCTGGCGGCTGCTTGAACTGCAGAGCGCTTGGCCGCAAAAACGGCCAGGGTTTGCGCCATAACCTTCGTGTCCCCGCCCCTTGACGTGTAAGATCCCTCGGCTTCCATTTCGAACGAATTCAGGTCGGTAGATGCGGCAGAAGAAACCCTCGGGATGCCGAAAAAAACGGCCAGTCCGACCACAGCGGCCAAAGCGGCCAACAAAAAAGCCATGTTCGACGATATATTTCGCGTCAAGTGGTCGGGGTGGTTAAAGGACGTTTTCATCACTCGATTCTTCCGCTGCGTTAGAAAAGCTTCCGCTTCACAAAGACCAAAGCCCCGATGACGGCCATAATCACTGAAAAGCTGATCACGATAGTGAAGGCGTGGTGGGACTGCTGAAACGGCAGGGGGACATTCATCCCGTAGATGCTGACCACCAGTGTGGGCAGCATCAAGATAATCGTGACGGAAGTCAAAAACTTCATCACCACGTTGAGGTTGTTGGAGATGATCGACGCAAAGGCATCCATCATACCGGAGAGAATGTTGCTGTAGATATTGGCAACAGCAATGGCCTGCCGTGTCTCGATGACGACATCGTCGTAGAGTTCCAGGTTTTCTTCATTCTCCCTGAAAATTTTTGATCCTTTCAACCGCTCGAGCATCAATTCGTTCGATCGCAGTGAAGTGGTGAAATAAACGAGGCTTTTTTCGTGATCCAGCAACTTTATAAGATCTTGATTGCGCATCGATTTCTGCAATTCTTTTTCAAGGGAATTGGTCCTGAGATTGATCTGTTTGAGCGCCTTGGTAAACGCCAGGGCGGATGTGAGGAGGATGGTCAGAATCAGACGCCCCGTCCCGCCCGTCATGGGTTTTCTTGCCTTGCCGCTGATGAGATCCGGTATTATTTCCGAATTTCGTGAGCAAACCGTAACGAATAAATCGTGGTGAACGATGATGCCGAGGGGCAGGGTGGCAAAGGGCACATTGTTGTTCCCCTCGTTCATGCTGGGAATTCTGACAATGATCAGCGTATCGTCACCATCGATCTCGACCCGGGCCCTTTCATCGACATCCAGGGGATCCGTGAAAAATTCCGGCGGCGCCGTGATTATCCGCCTGACCGCTTCCAATTCAGCCGTATTCGGCGCGACCAGGTTAACCCAGCAGCCCTTTTCGATCTCGTCCACCGGTTGAGGCCCGGTCGGCGTCTGTTCGTAGATATCGAGCATATAAGTGCCTCGCAATAATCGTCGAGATGGTGCTCCGGCCCAGCCCGGCATCGCGTCCCTCCCCCCCATACCCGCCGGTTTTCAAAAAAAGCCGGTTTGCCGCGGTCCGGCCGGAAAACTTTTCGCCGACTAATCGATGAATTCGGCGACTTTGCTGTGCTTCGACTTCAGGTTTTTCATCAGCCGATCATAGTGGCGAATATGGATGACGGCCCGGATGACAAGATACGAGCCCAGCACCACAAGTCCCAGACACAGTATCACCAGTGGCAAAATAAGATGGATTACATGTACAACGTCATAATATTTAGATGTGACGATCAGCAGGCTCAAGACTGGAAGGGGCAATGCGAACACTGCGATTCCCGTTCTCATGGCCGCCAGTGACGTCCGTTTTTCGGCCAAAATCAACTGGGCCTCGTTGATGATGATGGGATCCGGACACTCGGGCTCATTCGGCTGCACCACATCCTCCCGATCTTCGGTTTCGACATTTAGGCGGTATTTACCCTTAATCAGTTAGCCATGTCAATCAAACGCATTGACATGGCCAAGTGTTACCCGGCAATCCAAATTCGGTATTTTATCGGCCGCAGGCCCCAAAGCCGCAAGCCGAGCGCTGACCGGAAGAATGAATCGGGCGGTCCCTGCTCGCCGGTGCATCGGTCCGATACCGCCGCTGCTCGGCCTGGTGGCTGTCGACCATTGAAAACGCCCTGAAATAACCGCCATCCGATAAGATCCAGCTATCGACCGGTGAAACCTCTTGGTTTATTTATCCATACGCCTGGAGATTACTTCGCCGACGGTCGGTAATAGGCCATCGCCTCTGGAATGAGCGCCTTTATATCGGCTATCCGCGTTTCCGGGGCCGGGTGGGTGGAGAGAAATTCCGGCGGTCGGGACCCCGACGCTCCGTTCATGCGCTGCCAAAAGGGCACTGCCTCCCGCGGATCATATCCCGCGCGTGCCATCAGAATCAGACCGATGTGGTCGGCCTCGCTTTCCTGCAAACGGCTGTATGGCAATAAAACTCCGATAGAAGCCCCCGCGCCGAAGGCGGCCATAGCCAGCTCCTGGGTCATCTGCGGTTGCGAGGACAAGGCCACGGACAGTGCCGTTCCGCCCATGTTTGCCAGCAATTCCTGGCTCATGCGCTCGTTGCCGTGATTGGCGAGGGCA
>JAQAZR010000025.1:0-5391 GCA_032127235.1 Deltaproteobacteria bacterium | reverse complement strand
TGTCGAGCAATATCATGAGCGTTCTCCCTTACCCGGCTGAAGCGTGACGATGAAAACCGGTCTGTATTGACAATCCCGAGCGCTCTATTCCGCGGCGCTTGGATTGTATGGTTTTCCGCACTCGGTGCAGCGTCCATCCGGACCGATCACCCCAATGCAGTTGCCGTCACTGCAAAGGACGCGCCGATCCCAGTCACTTTCATCGGAGGGGGAATCGTCGGGGCCATCATCCGTTTGACCCGAGGCTGCCTCATTTGCCCCGGATTTTTCTTCGGGTTCATCGGCCGGCGGTAGAGTGGCCGATGCCTCCGAGTTGCGCGATTCGCGTTCCGGGAGTTCGCCTTCATACAGTTTCCCGCACTCCTTGCAGCGTCCGTCAGGACCGATTACTCCAATGCAGTTGCCGTCGCTGCAAAGGATGCGCCGATCCCAATCGCTGTCATCAGGCGCTGCCTCCGCTTCAGAGGGCTCGGGTCGTTCTTCGCTCATAGATCTGCCTCCGGATTCGACACTGTTTTTTGTGGAAAAGGACCATTTATGGACTGACACAATTTAACACTTAGGACCTCCAAACTCAACAGCATATTCATACCAGTTGAACGGCAAACAAGGCCAAGGAATAGAAAAGTTCAGCGCTTGAAAAATGTCAAAAAGCGATTAAGTTACGAAGGCAAAAGTTTTAAATCCATAAGGATATTCCCATGACAAAAAAAATCATTAGCCTGGAAGATCAGGAAGGTCCTTTTCAAGGCATGCTCCAAAGAGTCATGCGGATGGTTCCGGATAAGGACAAATCGGATAAAAAACTACAGCGGCTGCTGGCATTTCGCCTGAAAATCGACGGTGAGGCCGCAACCAGCGAATACCTTGTTCGCAAAATCAGAGAGATCATCCAGTGCTCCTATACGGGAAGCTTCTATGACTTTATCAAAAACAACGCCCTCAAGAGAGAGTGTGGTTCACACCTGACGATGCCTTGAAAGGAGGCGCGCAGATGCACTACGAAGGAAATATTATCCGGCCGCCGAGCGAAGCCAACAGCATTCTTTTACAGGTCACGGTCGGTTGCTCGCGCAACAAGTGCACCTTCTGCGGAACTTACCGTGGAGAGCGGTTCCGGATCAAAACCGATGATGTCATCATGGACGACATTGCCTTTGCGGCGCAGTATTGCCGACAACAACGCCGTGTGTTCCTTTGTGACGGCGATGCCTTGATCCTTCCGCACAATCGGCTCCTCGACATCCTGCTGGAAATCGAGAAACAGCTGCCTTGGGTAACGCGGGTGGGACTTTACGCCAATGCCAAAAGTCTGAAGATGAAGAGCGTCGAAGAGCTGGAGGAACTCAAGGCACACGGCCTTGGAATCGCCTATATGGGTCTTGAAACCGGGGATGACGTTACCCTGAAGAACATCAACAAGGGCGCCACCGCCACACAGATGATTGATATGGGCCGCAAGGCGCGGACCGCCGGTTTGAAGATTTCGATCACGGTCCTGCTCGGCATCGCCGGCCGTGAACGCTCCGCAATCCATGCACGGGAAACCGGAAGGGTTCTAACGGCCATCGATCCGGAATACGTCGGTGCCCTCAGTCTCATGCTGATACCCGGCACACCGCTGTGCCATGATTTCGAAGCCGGTCGCTTCGAGATTCTCGAACCGGTCGAGATGCTGCAGGAGCTACGAACCATGATCGACCACACCCACCTGAGCCGAGGCCTGTTTCACGCCAATCACGCCTCCAACTACCTTCCGATCAGGGCCCGATTGCCGCGGGACCGCGAAGCCACTCTGAATCTTATCGATGACGCCCTGGCCGGCAGAATAAGGCTCAAGCCGGAATACCTGCGGGCGTTGTAGAAAATCCATCAATTCGCTTGCCTTGGACGGTGGTTGAATGATAAAAACCGTTCGGACATTTGACGCCGAAGGAGGGATTCTTAAAGATGGATGAAGCTCTGAAAACGCGCCGGTTGGACATCGACACGTTGTGTGTCAACACCGTGCGGACGCTTGCGATAGATGCGATCCAGAAGGCCAATTCAGGACACCCCGGCGCTCCGATGGGGCTCGCCCCGGCCGCCTATGTGCTGTTCACCCGCATCATGAAACACAATCCCAAAAACCCGGGCTGGCTGGACAGAGATCGCTTCGTCCTTTCCGGTGGTCATGCCTCGATGCTCCTCTACAGTCTGCTGTACTTGACCGGCTACGGCCTGAGCCTCGAGGACATAAAATCTTTTCGTCAGATGGGCAGCAGGACACCCGGCCATCCTGAATTCGGACTGACGCCCGGCGTCGAGACAACCACCGGCCCGCTGGGCCAAGGATTCGCGAATGCGGTGGGCATGGCGATCGCCGAGCGTCACCTGGCAGCTGTTTTCAACCGCAAGGGTGCGGAAATTGTCGACCATAATATTTATGTGATGTGTGGTGACGGAGACATGATGGAAGGAATCACCTCCGAAGCTGCCTCCCTGGCGGGCCACCTGGGACTTTCCAAGTTGATCTGCATTTACGACGACAACCGCATCTCCATCGAGGGCAGCACGGCGATCACGTTCACCGAAGACATTGCCCGGCGCTTCAAAGCTTATAACTGGCAAGTGCTGACCGTCAGCGACGGAAATGACCTTGCGGCCATCGAAACAGCGCTGCGGAGAGCCGGGGCCGAAACCTCGCAGCCCTCACTGATCGTCTTGCGCACAGAAATCGCCTACGGCAGTCCGAACAAACAGGGGTCGGCCGAGGCCCACGGCGCCCCCTTGGGTGCCGCCGAGGTTTGCCTGACCAAAGAATGTCTGGGTTGTTCGAAGAACGAAGAGTTCTGCGTTCCCATTGAAGTACTCGAAAAATGTCGTGAGTGCACCGCTAAAGGAGAACAAGCCGAAGCCGAGTGGCAGAAGAAATTCAAGAGCTATACCAAGACCTATCCCGACCTGGCCGACCGGTGGGTGAACGCCATCAGTGGTTTCATCCCCGACGGCTGGGATGCCGGTCTGCCTAAATTTTCACCTTCGGACGGCCCCCTTGCCACACGGGCGGCATCCGGTCGGGTATTGAACGCTGTTGCCGAAGTCCTACCGACCCTTGTCGGCGGCTCCGCCGACCTGGCCCCTTCGAACAAAACCTTTATCGACGGCGTGCCGGAATTTCAAAAAAATGTCGGCGGTGGGCGCAACATTCGCTTCGGGGTGCGGGAACACGCCATGGGTGGTATTTTAAACGGCATGTTCCTCCACAACGGCGTCCGACCGTACGGGGGAACTTTTCTGGTTTTCGCCGACTACATGCGACCGGCCATTCGCCTGGCAAGTTTGATGAACCTATCGGTGATCTACATCTTCACCCACGACAGTGTTGCCGTCGGTGAAGACGGACCGACCCACCAACCAATCGAACACCTGACTTCCCTGCGGATCATTCCCCGTCTGACGGTCATCCGGCCGGCCGATGCCGCAGAGACAACCGAAGCGTGGCGCCAGGCCATTGCCACAACCGGACCGGTCGCGCTGATCCTGAGCCGGCAGAAACTACCCGTATTGGACCGAACCCGCTACGCCCCGGCCAACGGTCTGAAAAACGGGGCCTACATCCTTTCCGACGCAGCGGGACCCGCCGACCTCATCCTGATCGCGTCAGGCTCTGAAGTTCATCTGGCCCTGGCCGCACAGGAATCCTTGGCGACAGAGGGCATCGCAACCCGGGTCGTCAGCATGCCCAGTTGGGAATTGTTCGAAAAAATGCCGGCCAGTTACAAAGAGCGTGTCTTGCCGTACGAGGTTAAGCGGCGCATTGCGGTCGAAGCCGGACACCCCATCGGTTGGGAACGTTACGTGGGCAGCGAGGGCAAGGTGATCGGCATTAGCTCCTTCGGCACATCGGCCCCGGGTGCGGCGGTGATGGCGAAGTTCGGGATGACCATTGACAACATCATTCAGAAAGCCAAGCAATTGATGGGGTAAAATCAGGAGATTTTTCCAATGGATTTTAAAATAATGTTGATGACGTTCGGCATGGTCTTTCTGGCTGAACTCGGAGATAAGACCCAGCTGGCCACTTTTTGCCTGTCCGCGGACTGTGATCCCAAGTTTTCGGTTTTCATCGGGTCTGCGGCCGCTCTGGTCCTCAGCGCATCGATCGCGGTATTTTTGGGTGGTGCCATCAGCCGGCTGATTCCGGCGCACTACATAAAAATCGGTGCCGGCGTCTTTTTTCTGGTTGCAGGCGTGGTGACGCTGGTTTCAGCGGTGCGCGCCATGCATTCATGATCATCCTCGGATTTTTATGGGGTGTCGCCCCGCATAAGACGTCTCGGCAACCTGCTTCTTTCCTGATGTCGGCAGTCCCATGCAAAAATATTTAAGACTTCTTTTGATCACCGTCGGTGTGCTTATGGCCACCTTCTCACTGGCAGCCGGCCCCGAGAGCCCTTCCGAAGAGGATGGGTATCCCTCGCTGCTCAAAAGCATTCAATTTCAAGAACCGATTGACTTTTGCGGCGAATCGGTACCCCTGGGGAACCAGGAGGTTCGCGAGCGTCTCGAAAAGGAAATGCTCCTCACGTTGGCCGACCGTCCTCAGGTTATTCTCTGGCTCAAACGGTCGCGTCGCTTCATGCCGCTGATTGAAAAAGAACTTGCTGCGAACGGGCTGCCGGAGGATCTGAAATACGTCGCCATCGCCGAAAGTGCATTGCGACCGCACGCCGGGTCGACAGCCGGGGCAATCGGGTTCTGGCAGTTCATGCAGACCACCGGCCGCAAATACGGCCTGTCCGTCAACGCCGCCATCGATGAGCGGCGCAGCATCTATAAATCGACCCGGGCCGCAATCGCTTATTTTAAGTTTCTCCATGAAGAATTTCAGTCGTGGACACTTGCCGCTGCGGCTTACAACATGGGCGAAGAAGGCCTCAAATCCGAAATGCTGTTCCAGGAGGTGAACGATTACTACCGTCTGTATCTGCCTCTTGAAACCCAACGCTACATTCCCCGCATCATTTCGGCCAAACTCATTCTGTTGAACCCCGAAAAGTACGGATTCAAACTGAACGAGGCCGATTATTACCAGCCGTTCGAATTTGATGAAATCATTGTCCGGTGCGATCAGAGGACACCGATTCGACTCGTCGCACAGGCAGCGGGCACCTATTTTAAACAGATAAAAGACCTGAATCCGGACATTCGCGGCCACTACCTTCCAGCCGGTAGCCACGCGATTCTCCTCCCCAAGGGTTCCGGTGACGGATTCAAGGAGCGCTTTGACAAAGCAGTTGCCGGGTGGCAAAAAAATCCCGACAAGCATGTCTACACCGTCAAGGCCGGAGACAACCTTTCGAGCATCGCCGAACGCCTTCAGGTGCCCCTGCGGGCCCTCTTGGTTTG
>JAQAZR010000024.1:0-7179 GCA_032127235.1 Deltaproteobacteria bacterium | reverse complement strand
GTCCAGGGCGTCTATACATTCGGTTCTCCCAGAGTGGGCGATGAGGCCTTCAAGGACAATTTTGATGTAAAAATGTACCGTTTTGTCAACAATTATGACATCGTGTCCCGGGTTCCACCGTGGTATCCATTCGTCCATGTCGGCGAACTAAAGTTTATCGATGGTGACGGAATCATTCGGGACACGATTACTGAAAGTGAGCTTCCGACCAATCAGCCTCGTGATGAGGCATATGGCCAAGCAAACGCCAGTCAGTCGAAGAAAAATTCGTTTAAGGGATTCGTTCCGGCTTCTATCAGGGATCACGTTCCGCTGCTTTATGCCATTTATATCTGGAACAACATCATCGAAGGCCGGTAGACCAATTCTTTATGAACTTCCAGCTTGCTTTTAAAACGATTTAATTTGATATCCGACAGCTAAGGGCTCGCTCAAAAATAACTTCACGTTTTGGAAGCCGATGCATCCTGGCCATGTTCACCGTTGCCTCATGCATCGTCCAGTATCTTGGATATTAGTTCACCCCGCTCACGTTCTGAGATGTAGGGCCGCGACCGTACTTCGCGGATTCTGGCTTCGCGGTCTCTCTTTCTCTTCACGGCTGCGTTGATTTTATCAAGCAGTTGATCGATATCAAAGGGTTTTACGAGGTAGTCGAAGGCGCCTGACTTCATGGCCTCGATTGCAGAATCGATCGTGGCATGACCCGTGAGCATGACGACTTCAACCAGCGGGCACCCCTTCTTGATCATTTGCAAGGTGGCGATACCGTCCATTACCGGCATCTTGAGATCGAGAAGGACGACCTCAATGCTGTCGGTTCCCTCGAGTCGCTTCAGTGCATCCAGTCCGCTCGTAACGGCGACTGCGGCAAACCCCCTTTGCCGGAGCCGCTGCGCAACGACATCACCGAACAAACGTTCATCGTCCACTATCAGTATGACGGCCGAATCCATGCAAACCGCCTTTACACTTTCGTAAGATGTGAATGGCAAGCCGCTCTATTCCCCTGCTCGTGTAGTTTATATCAGAAAAATCATCTGATGCTTACCTCTTTCCAGCGGCAGTGGTATCCTGATCGATTTTTATGATCATATGATAAAAACTTTTCTTGACAGCAATAATATAGTAATTTATATTATGCTCAAATGAGCAAATAAGGAGCCTGTTTTGCCGCGACCAAGGAAACCGCGTTTTGTTTCAGGATTTCCGACAATGACCGCGTTTGTGCCGCAGGGACTACCGGTCACGGGCGAAGTGTCCCTCACGGTGGAGGAGCTGGAGGCCATCCGGCTGTCCGATTTCGAGGGTCTCGATCAGGAAGCGGCGGCCGGCATGATGGGCGTGTCCCGCCACACATTCGGCCGAGTGCTGGCTGGCGCCCGCGCCGTAATCGCCGAAGCGCTGGTGACCTCAAAGGCGCTGCGCATCGAGGGGGGAACTTTTGAAATCCGTGGTCCGCACAGACGCCGTCGAAGAGGTCGCGGACCGCTATAGGAAAGGAGGTGATCGTTATGCCAAGAGGAGATGGAACAGGACCTCAAGGTCAAGGGCCCGGATCCGGCAAGAGCAAGGGTAAATGCAGACGCAACAGCGGAGATCCCGCCGGACCGTCCCCCCGCGGAAAGGGAGCCGGAAAAGGCAAAGGCGGAGGGTCGGGACAGGCCACCGGACGCGGTAATGCCGGCCGGGGACAGGGTTCGGGAAGACAGGGACAAAACGGATAAAGGAGGCACATTATGCCAGGATTCGATCGGACAGGACCAATGGGCGCCGGTTCGATGACCGGCGGCGGTAGAGGACTCTGCGGGCCGGACGGCCTTTCGCGTCCGTCGGCCCATAGGGAATTTCGCATGGGTGGCGGTCGTGGTTTCGGCCGCGGAATGGGAAGAGGCCGAGGATTCGGTAGAGGACTCGGTTACGGAAGGTGTTTCGGTTCGCCGGAGAATAGATTTTTTTCCAATGTTACACCGGCCGGGGAACTCGCAATGCTGAAAAACGACGCCGAACACCTCAAAAAGGAACTGGAGGCGATCGGCAAACGAATCGTGGAACTCGAAAAGACGCCTTCGGCATAGAGGCAATGGATCCGGTAGGACACAGACGCCGGTATACTCATTATTCAGAGAGGGGAGTGCCAGCACGCAGCCCCTCTCTTCTTTTGCATCAACCTTATGTCGATTCGATGGTTTTTAGGGTATTTGAACCATGGCGGCGGGCCGCCATTGAGTAGCGGTGGTCCGCCGCTGTCCCCTCCCCCGTCAATTCCGCTTTGCCTTCACTTATACTGAATGTCAGAAGTTTATTCCGATTGCAAAAATCTAATGATTATAATAAGATTCAGAATATCGACGCCCTTTTAACCCCGGAGCACCATCCATGGACGAGACCCGCCGACAAGGCCCTCTACCGGTTGAAGCGAATTCAAAAAGTCTGAAAAACGACATCCTGCGGCACATAGAGTTTACACTCGGCAATGATCCCCAACAGCCGGACAGTTTTTCGTGCTTCCTGGGGCTGGCCTACAGCCTTCGCGACAGGCTCATCCGGCGTTGGATGGAAACACAGCGCTCCCTCTACGATACCCTGTCGAAGCGGGTCTATTTTTTGTCTCTGGAGTTTCTGCCGGGCCGATTTCTTAAAAATTACCTGATCAGCCTCGACATGCTGGAGGAGGCCCGACGTGTGGTTGACGAAATGGGCTTTGACCTCGATGAACTGGAAGAAGAAGAATGGGACGCCGGTCTGGGAAATGGCGGGCTCGGGCGCCTGGCGTCATGTTACCTCGACTCCATGGCCTGCCGCAACCTGCCTGGATACGGATACGGCATCCGCTATGACTACGGCATATTTCATCAGGTTCTTGAAAACGGTTACCAGCGCGAGCATTGCGACAACTGGATGCGGCGCGGCAATCCATGGGAAATCCAGCGCCTTCCCGTCGAACAGCCGATCCGCTTTTTCGGCCGGTCCGAAACATACACCGATGGCGACGGGGAATTGCGCTACCGGTGGGTCGGCGGAGAAGTCGTCATGGCCGTGGCCTGCGACATCCTCATTCCCGGCTATGGTGACGACTACGTCACCAACATGCGGCTGTGGGCAGCCAGATCGAGCCGGGAATTCAACCTGACGCACTTCAATCAGGGAGATTATATCGGAGCGGTCGAGGCAAAAGTGCTCGGCGAGACCATTTCCAAAGTCCTCTACCCGAGCGATGAGGCCACAGCCGGCAAAGAACTCCGGCTCAAGCAGCAGTATTTCTTCGTTGCCGCCACCCTGCACGATATTCTTCGCCGCTACCGCAAGCAAAATCAATCCTTCGACGCTTTCCCCGATTTTGTCGCCATCCAATTGAACGACACCCATCCGGCTATCGCCATCGCGGAACTCATGCGACTTCTTGTAGACGGCGAGAAGCTCGGCTGGGACGATGCGTGGCAGATATGTGAGCGCTCGTTTGCCTACACCAACCACACGGTCCTGCCCGAGGCGCTGGAGACCTGGCCGATCGAATTATTGGGGAACCTGCTGCCCCGTCACCTCGAGATAATTGGCGAAATCAACCACCGGTTTCTGCAATCGATCAGCGAACGCTTTCCGCAGGAAACCGACCTGCCGGCCCGGCTGTCCATTTTCCAGGAAGGCGCGCAGCGGCGCGTCCGCATGGCCCATCTGGCCATCATCGGAAGTCATTGTGTCAACGGTGTGGCGGCACTGCATTCCGATATTTTGAAAACCGATTTGTTTCGCGATTTTCACCGCGTTTTCCCCGACCGCTTTAAAAACGTCACCAACGGCATCACGCCGCGCCGATGGCTCAAACAGGCGAATCCGTCGCTGTCGCAGCTGATCACATCCGTCGTCGGCCCCAAATGGATTTGTGATCTCGACCGGCTGACCGAACTGGTTCCGCATGCCGAGGACCCCACATTTCGAAAAGCCTGGCGGCAGGCGAAAAAAGAAAACAAAAAGCGGCTCGCGCGCTACATGTTGCGTAAGATACACCTCGGTGTCAATCCGGATACGCTTTTCGATGTCCAGGTAAAACGCATCCACGAATACAAGCGGCAGCTGCTCAATGTGCTTCACGTGATCACCCTATACACCCGCATCAAGGAAAACCGCGACCAAGAAATTGCGCCGCGCACGGTCCTTTTTGCCGGCAAGGCGGCGCCGGCCTACCACCAGGCCAAGCGGATCATCAAGTTGATCAATGCCGTGGCGGAAGTGGTCAACAACGACCCCGACGTTCAGGGGCGCCTGCGGGTGGCATTTTTGCCCAATTATTGCGTATCACAGGCGGAGAAGATCATTCCGGCGGCTGATCTCTCCGAACAGATTTCAACCGCGGGCATGGAGGCTTCCGGCACCGGCAACATGAAGATGGCCCTCAACGGGGCCCTGACCATCGGCACACTGGACGGCGCCAACGTGGAAATCATGGAAGAAGTCGGTGCCGACAATATTTTCATTTTCGGCTTGACGGCCGAGCAGGTCAACTCCACGCGGGCGGCGGGATATGACCCGGTCCGCTACTATGAAAGCGATGCCGAGTTGAGGCATGTTCTCGACATGATCGCTTCCGACCGTTTTTGCAGGAATGAACCGGGGTTGTTTTTACCCGTTTTTAACAGTTTGCTTCATCAGGGCGCCTATTCCGACCACTACCTGATCCTGGCGGATTTCCGGTCGTACATCACGACCCAGGAAGCGGTGAATCGTCTCTACCTCGACCCCGAGGAATGGACGAAGCGGTCGATTCTGAACACCGCCCGTATGGGCAAGTTCTCCAGCGACCGGGCCGTCCTCGAATATGCCGCCGACATCTGGAACGTTCAGCCGTTTCTATGATGCGGTGTCAATGCAGCGCCCCAAAAAGGGTGCGCCCGATGCGGGCTGCCCGACAACCAAAGGAGATGAGACGATGGCGACCGATAGCCGATCATCAGCACCGCAAGCCGCAACCGTTTCCCTGGCACGCCAACCGGTGTTCGACGACAAACGCCGGTTGTGGGGATACGAGCTTTTTCGCGTGGGCGGTGAAAGTGCTTCCGGCGATTCGGCAAATAAAGAAAGTGCGGCAACCAGTTTAGCCAAAAGCGCCTATATCGGGTTGCAGAATATGCTGGATCGGGGCAAAAAAATCGTTCTCGACTTCACTGCAAAGGGCCTGCTCGACGATTTACCGTACGTCCTCCCGCCGGTTTCGGCCGTCGTCCAGGTCGACGAGACCGTGCTGTCGAGCCCGGATGTGGTTCCGTCGCTGAAACGATTGAAAACCGATGGTTTTTTGGTGGCTGTCGACGGATTTACGGGAAACCCGGCCGGCGACCCCTTGTACAGGATAGCGGATATCATCAGCATCGCCGTCGACGGGAAGCGCAAGGACGATCTGACCGCGGTCATGGACTTCGCCCGACGCTACGACGTGCTGACCATGGCGACCGGGGTGCAGGCCCCGGCGTGGTTCGAAGCTTGCCGAGAGATGGGGTTTTCCTTGTATTCAGGCGCTTTTTTCAAGACACCGGATGTCATCAAGCTGCGCAAGATGTCCCCTTCTGAGGTGTCGCGCTTCAGGCTCTTGCGGTTGTTCGAAATGCAGGAACCCGATATTGACGTGATGGCTGAAACCATTCAAACCGATGTGTCCGTCAGTTATCGTCTGCTGGCATACCTGAATTCAGCGGCTTTCGGATTTCCCCAAAAAATAAAATCCATCCGCCAGGCCATCGCGTTGCTGGGATGGAACAAAATGAAAAACTGGTTGCGCGTGTCGTTGATTATGGACGTGAGTCGCAACAAGGATGCTGCGGAGCTGATGCTGCTTGCGGTTCAGCGCGGCAAGTTTCTCGAACTGATCGCCGCGGATTACGACTACTGGGGGTTTGATCCGGACACCCTCAATCTCCTCGGAACTTTTTCGCTTCTGGATGTCATGCTCGGCGTCCCAATGGCGGATATCGTGGCCCATCTGCCCCTGGACACGAAACTCCAATCGGCGCTATGCGGCGAGCCCAACAGCGAGTATGTGCCGCTGCTGCAGCTGGCCCGTCTGTTCGAGGAAGCCAGGTGGCTCGAGACCGAAAAAATGATTCAGCAGCTCAACCTGGACGACGGCAAGGTCAGGGGAGCATTCCAGCGGGCGGTTGACTGGGCCGTCGAACTGACGACCCTGCCTGAGGACAACTGAAGGCGCAGGACGGGATGCATCGGCATATAAAATTTGAGGTTATTTTGAGCGGGCCCTCAACACAGGCAGCAGATATAATGCATGCCTGAAGGCGAGTCTGCCCAAAGCTAAAGCGATGGGGTCACTTCCAGCCTTTTTTCAGGAGGGCGGCATTGAGAAGCCCAAGGCAATGGGCATATGCCTTCTTCGCACCGAGGGCCTCGTTGCGAGCTGCCTGAGACAGCCCGGAATCCTTTACGGCCTCGTCGGCCTCGCGCAGGTTAATCTCCATTATTTCCATAACGTCTTCGATTTTCACGTCACTTTTCCTGTCAAGGACATCCCCCCGATTTGAGAGCGCTGATGCTGAGGGCTCACTCAACAATTATCATGGTTGAACTGAACGGTCAGCTGAGAGCGATGTTCTCAATGGTCTCAACTTCAGCCTGATTGAGTTCGATGTCATACACTTCCAGGTCCTCTTTCATATGGCCCTCGTTCGTTGTTCCCGTTAATGGAATCATACCGGCCTGCAGGGCGAATCGAAACACGATCTGCGCCGCAGAACACTCCCGTAGCCTACTGATTAGCTGAATCTCGGGCCGATTTAGCGCCATGGCATTGGCCGTGAGGAGCGAAAAGCCTTGATAGATTATGTCTTTTGATCGGCAGAGCTCTCGAATCGCGGCATCCCATCTTGTGCGCGCAAAACATCGGTTTTGAACAAACGCCGGTTTAACCTCTGACTCTTCGACAAGCAATTGCAACTGAGCGTAGCCGACGTTGGATATGCCGATCAACTTCACTGTACCAGACTTTTGTAAATACTCCATTGCCCGCCACACTTCCCAATCGGCGTCGGTCAGGCCGTGGCTGGACGCAGGGCCATGCAGGATATAAGAATCAAGGTATGAGGTCTCGAAATGACCGAGTGAACTCTCAAGGGACTGCTGAACTTGCGTCGTGACGTCAGCCGTCGGTTCGTAAGGCAGGCGGTGGTCCTGCCC
>JAQAZR010000023.1:0-8028 GCA_032127235.1 Deltaproteobacteria bacterium | reverse complement strand
GGCGCTTTCGCGCATCACGTCCCCCAGTTGACCGGTAAGGGTCAGTTTGCCCCTGCCGTTCATGCGGGTGGCTTCGATGAACAGAATGTCGCCGCCGACCGCGGTGACGGCCAGTCCGGTTGCGATTCCGGGGATTTCGATGTTTTCGGACAGCTCGGATTCGAACTTTTCCTTTTTGAGATATTCTCGCACCAGCTCCGGGGTTATGATCACGTGCGACCACTCCTGGGCGGCGATTTTGACGACACTCTTGCGGCAGACCGCGCCGATTTGACGCTCGAGATTGCGAACCCCGGCCTCGCGGGTGTAGTCCTGAACGATCTTGCGCAGCGCTTCGGCGGTGAAGGTGATCTCCTCGTCTGCGAGGGCGTGCGCCTTCAACTGCCGCGGCACGAGGTGCCGCTGGGCAATCTGGAGTTTTTCGTATTCCGTGTAGCCGTCCAGCTGGATGATTTCCATGCGATCCCGCAGAGGCGCCGGGATGGTTTCGAGTTGATTGGCGGTGGTGATGAAGATGACGTCGCTCAGATCGAAATCCACATCCAGGTAATGATCCCGGAACGCTTTGTTCTGGGCCGGATCGAGGACCTCCAGCAGCGCACTGCTGGGGTCGCCGCGCCAGTCGACGCCGATCTTGTCGACTTCATCCAGCATGAAAACCGGATTGCGGGTTCCGGCACGCTTGAGCGCTTGAATGATGCGCCCGGGCATCGCACCGATATAGGTCCGGCGGTGTCCGCGGATTTCGGCCTCATCCCGCATGCCGCCGAGACTCATGCGGGTGAATTTTCGACCCAAAGCCCGTGCAATGCTCTGGCCGAGGCTGGTCTTGCCGACGCCCGGAGGACCGGCAAAACTGAGGATAACGCCCATGGCTTCGGAGGATTCCGCTGCTTTTTCCGTCGCATCCGGTTTTCCGCGTTCCTGAATCAGCTTGCGCACCGCCAGGTACTCGATCAACCGCTGCTTGACGTCTTCGAGCCCGTAATGGTCCTCATCCAGTACCGCTCGTGCGCGCCCGATATCGCTCTGGTCCTCGCTGGTTTTACTCCAAGGCAGATCGATCAGCCAGTCCAGGTAGGTTTTGATGACCGAGTACTCGGCCGCCTGCGGCGACATTCCGCCCAACCGCTTCAACTCGCGTTCGGCCTCCTTGAGAGCCTCCTCCGGCAGGGCGGCGTCTTCGATCTTCAGGCGATACTCGTCGATTTCGGACTGGCCCGGTTCCGATTCGCCCAGTTCTTTCTGAATGGCGCGCAATTGCTGCCGCAAATAGTATTCCCGCTGGGCCTTGTTCATTTCTTCACGGGCCTCAGACTCGATCTTTTTCCCTATCGTGAGGACCTCTTTCTCACGGGTCAAATGGCCGATCAGCAGTCGATATTTTTCTTTGAGGGAATCGATCTCAAGAATCTGCTGGGCCTTCAACACTTCCAGTCCGGTACCGCTGGCAACGAGATAGACCAGGTAGCGCGGGTCCTTGACCTGGGACAGATAGTCACCGACCTCCTTCGGGAATTTCGGCGACAATGCCACAACCTGCTGGGCGAGTTCGCGCAGACTGCGCTGCAGGGCATCCAACTCGAGGTCCTTTTCAATTTTGTCGGGCGCTATGGCGATATGGGCTTTCAGATAAGGCTTGTCGGCCATCCAATAATCGATCCGAAACCGTTCGATCCCCTGAACGATGACCTGGAGGCTGTTGTCGGCCGACCGGGTCACGTGTTCGACCTTGGCGATCGTACCGACTTCATAAGTCTGGCCCGGCAGCGGCTCCTCGATTTCCGGATATTTCATGCCTACCAGGCCGATCAGGCGATCTCCCTTCAAAGCGTCGTTGACGAGGTTCACCGACCGCGGAATGCCCACCGAAAGCGGCATCATGGAGAACGGAAAGGCCACCGTATTGCGCAGGGGCAGGATCGGCAACTCGCTGGGAATATCATTTTTCGGCTGCGGACGATTTTCCGGATCCGTTTGCTCGTCGACCGCATCACCGGTGTTTTGGGTCGTGTTGTCTATTTCGCTCATTATGTCACCTTTATGTCGTCAAGCCGTGAGGCTTGGTTGGTTTCAGTGTCGCGGAACCCTGCGTTACGCTTGAGTTTCCGCTGCATTACCCTGTTTTATTAGAATTAAAAATAATGCAAAAAGGCAGTTTGTAAAGAATATCCAGATATTCCTGCGTTTTCGCGCCTTGCCAGGCGGGCGCCTCAACGCCTAAAATTGCGAACTTATTTTTTCGTGAACCCTAAAGGCGGGCTGAAATCCGCAAAAAGGTTGGTCAACACATGCGCCATTCCGTCATGGGGCGGGGGCTGAGATGGAAAAACACCGGGAGAATAATGGCGCCGGCGGAATGGTTCGAGAAACGTGCGGTTGCGGCTGATGACATGCACGGGCACGGACCACGGACGACCGTCCCCGGTAATCTGGACATTCGGCTGATGATCGCCCATGAGGATGACCAGCGCATCGTCTTTAACAAATTGTTCCATAAATCCCTGAATGACCTTGAAGTCATAGGTCAGAGCGGCAATGTAGGCCTCGGCGGCATGGGTCATGTCGGACCAGGTCACCGGAAAGACAAGCGGTTCGAGGCCCTGAAAAACTGTGCCGTCGCCGATCCGGGACCAATCAGCGAGGAAGGGCGGCAGGACATGAAAGGGCGCATGACTGTTGCCCAGGACGATTTCGATAAAAAGCGGCCGGCGGCGATTCTCTATTTCCCGGCGCCGGACGAAATCGAGAACGAACTGGTCCGGCATGGCAGACCAGCCGAAACCGGGCCCGCGGTAACCGAATGCCGGTTGGGTGTAGATCCGGCTGTAACCGAAGAACGCGCCTTCCGGCCACGGACGGGTCGTGCCGGGCATGACGCAAACCGTGCGGTAACCGGCCATATTGAAATTTTCGATAGCGGTCCGGATCTTTGATGTCAACAGGAATTGGTACCGGACCTGGTTGTCGATATGAAGTCCACTGACCACAGTCGCATGCGCCAACCATGACGTGCCGCCGTAAGACGGTGCGTCGATGAAATTCGAAACGACCGCAAAACCGCCAGTGGACAGGTCATGCTCGAAGCGGCGCAGAACCGGTGTGAAGAGATTAAGATGCTCCGGCTTCCCGAAGACGGTGTGGCCGTAGGATTCGATGAAAAGCAGGTAGACATCATTGCCTTTCAGGCCTTCGATAGCGCTGGAAGGATCGACACCATTCATCCCGGTTTGCTGCAGTTCGCTGAGGATCCGGCGACGGTAGGTGCCGATATCCAGAATGAAACCAACTTCTTCAGCCACGCGTTGCATGACTGCGAACGTACCGGCCGTGGCGGTTTTTCCGGCCACGAAATGGTGAAATCCGGCGATGACCAAAAACAACAGTCCGGCTGTGCCCCAAAAAAAACGCCGCCCATGGGGATATCGAAAGAAGCCGTGGATGACGGCCAGGGACCTGTGAAGCCCCATACACAGCAGGGTGACGAGCGCTGCCAGCAGGATAAGGCCGGTAAAAAAGGCGCTTGGCGCCATGCTTTTGTAAAGCAGGTGTATGAGATCCGGCAGGTAGACCGAATCGATGTAAAGGTTGAATTGGCGATTTAGATAAAACGGTACCAGAAAATCGGCGAAAATAAAGAGGCGCAAAAACAAGACGACGGCGATGGCCGGAAGATAATAGAGGGCATGAAAAGGCATGCCCCAACGCACCGCCACGGCCGTCACCGCCATTAGAATGAAAATTTCGCAGGAGGGCAAAAGAAGAGCGGCCGAAAACGGCTGCAAACCGGGAACGGTTAAGTTCAGCACGAGATTAAGAAACCACCAGGCGGAACAAAACTTAACCAAGGACCATGAGCGTTTATCAAGAAAAAAGGATATCGGCAATCTTGTCGTCATGAACGATTTCCTCGAATGAAGAGCACACGTATTCAACCTTTTTCGAAAGGGCACAGTACTGCCGCAACAGCTCATCGGCCGGCTTCGTGTTGACGACCACCAAATGCGTATCCTCCTGCAGGTTCTTTTTGAAAAGCGCCTTGACGTGCACGTCCGCATTGGAGAGAGAGTATCCGATAAAGACGATCTTGCGGGTTGCCCGGATCTCAATCGACGCCTCACCGAACAATTGAGTGATGACCGGGTGGGCCAAAGATTTGATATAAGACGGCGGCATGATCAGGGTTTGAAAATCGGTTCCGTCGATCGGGCAGAAATAATCGTATTCTTCGGAATCCGGGTAGGTGTGGCCGATCAGCTTTCCGCGGTTCAGGTCGATGATGCGGTCCCAAGGTGTCAACAGAACCTGGTTGCAGCAGTTGCAGTATTTCCAGTTCAGGCTGCCGTGTATTTTGATGATTTTAAACGGCACCGGATTCTCGCCGGACACTATCGAAATCGGTTCGCGCGGGTTGACCCAGAAATTAAACTCCCTTAAGCGAGGGAGTTTCTCGTAATTCATCAGATGAATGCTGTAATCGATATATCCGTGTTTACGATACAGAAAATCGAAGGCCTGTTCCAGAAGGGTGTCATAGTTGAGCGTAATGATCGATACGTTGCAGTTGTGCCGTTTGACGGCCTGCCAGAAGCGATGGTAAACGTGGCTGCGCTGATCGCTCCTCATATTGACGATGTAGTGAATGGTCTTGATCAGGTTTTCTTTCAGCTGCCGGATGACGGCGTTGTTGTAAGTCGCGCTCAGGCTTTCGTTCCGCTGGATGAAATAATCGAGAAAACCGAATACAGCTTCGAGACGGGGGTATGCTTGTGCGTCGGTATTGATGTAAAAGTTGTCGCGGATGAATTTAACGACCTGCCGGCCGATGGCCGAGGCGGCAATCTCATCGATCTCGCCCGCAATGATCATCGGCAGGATATCCTGTTGCAGTGGGACGCCGTCGGGGTGTGAGGCGCCAGCGCCCAAAACGAAGACGATGTCTCTTAACGGAGCATACTTTAGGAACTTTTCTGCCGGCGTATCCGCAGCCATTGCCTGTACCTGTAAATAATCAGTGTCAATCGGCCGATCCGTTCGGCCGGGCTTTCTACAGATAGACGATTGCCTCGAGGCCCTTGTGTCGGCGCAGGGCTTCCAGCAGGCCGACCGTTCCGGTCATCATGTTGTCCCCCCAAGGCGCTCCAAATGTGATCGGTAGTCGTGAGTTTTCAACAAGGCGGCGTTTGGGCCCGGTGGCCAGAATGATGTCGACGGCATCGAAACCGATGCTGCGGCGCACATAGGCACCGTGGCCGCCCTCCCTCAAGATGTCGGCATGCGTCAATTTGCCGTCGGCCAGCTCGCACAGCAGGGATTCCAGACGGTTCAGCGTAATGTCACGGGTGTGGTACTCGAAAAAACCGGCCAACTCGCCGCCCGACAGCGCAGCTCCGACCGTGTGAGAGGTGGCGATGTCGAGGACCAGCACGTTTTCGCTGGAACCGGCCAGCGCATCGACGGACGCACCGAGAATGGCCGCCATGCCGCTATCCATGACATAAACCTCATCGGTCGGCAGTTTTGCGGCGCTGGCTGCAATCGACCGCAGCCGATTGAGCGTAGCGGGCACCTCGGATCCGCGATAGAACAGGGCATGGGGCAATGGTTCGCGTTCCAGGACCTTGCAGTTGATCTCGTGGCGGTAGACCAGATGGGAGGTTCCCGGCGGAGGCACCCCATGGTCTTGGGCACAGACCGCGACGGCCTCGAATTCAAACGGTACGCCGAAAGATGTGACGATCTGCCGCAACCTCTCGGTTTCCAGGTCTTCGAGGATCAAGTGAGTGTACTGAGAGTGCCGCGCCATTTCTTCAGCCGCGGCATCATCGACCACCTGGATCCCCCAATCGCGGAGGCGCTCCGGCCTGTGACTCAGGGTGGCGGCGGCCGCGGCCGACATGACGACTTGCGCTTGCCCGGCCCGCTCCCGCAGTACTTCGGTGATCGGACCGCCGCCCATTTCACTGCCGGTCACCACCAGGTCTCCAGGCAGACCGGCTGCCCTTTCGGCCACCGTCTGCACCGGCGACTTGACGACCGCCTTGTAGTGCTGGGGCGACTCATTGTCGACGTAAAGGATGTCCATGGTTCCCGCGCCGATGTCCACCATCAAAAACCGACTCATCTTATTGGCCCCTCTAAGCGTGCCTCTGCATGCCTACAGCCGAATGGTTTCGCCTCTTTTCGGGACCAGGACCGAATAGCCGGCCTGACGCAGATGGCCGGCAAACGCCAGCGCCTGGTCCTCCTCCCCGTGTACCACGGCAATGCGCTTGATGTTTAGATTCGACTCCTTGACGAACCGCAAGAGTTCCTGTTTGTCTCCATGTGCGCTGAATCCTCCGAGGCTTTTCACGTGTGCCTTTAAAGGGTAGGTTTTGTTGAGAAACTTCAGCATCGGCGGCGGTCCGCTTCTGCCGGACTGTTCATAAGCCGTGCCTTGATCGATGATACGCCGCCCGAGGGTGTTCTGCGCCATGAAACCCACGATCAGTATCGTGTTTTTTTCGTCGTGGATTTTATGGCGCAGGTGATGCAGAATCCGTCCGGCTTCGCACATGCCGGAAGCGGCCAGAACGATGTGCGGTTTTTTTTCACGGTTGAGCCGCATCGACTCTTCCACCGACGTCACAAAATGGACCTGGTCGAAGGAGAACGGATTCTTGCCGTTTTTAAGAAAATCTTCCTGTGCATCGCGATCGTACACTTCGGGATGCTCGCCGAATACCCGGGTGATATTGACGGCCAGGGGACTGTCCACATATATCGGGAC
The DNA here is from genome assembly GCA_032127235.1 of Deltaproteobacteria bacterium. GTDB lineage: Bacteria > Desulfobacterota > Desulfobacteria > Desulfobacterales > SG8-13 > JARFQH01. Next base: position 1,256 of record JAQAZR010000023.1, on the reverse strand, counting down.
GCGCGGCACGGCCTTCTCGTCGTAGAGCTCGTGGAGCACGTATAGCAGTTCCTGGGTACGGCCGAAGGCAAACGCCGGAATCAGCACCGTCCCCCGGCGGTTGTTGGTTTCGACCAGGATCTTTTCGAGCTTCGGCTTGAGCGCCTCGACCGGCTCATGCAAACGGTCACCGTAAGTGCTCTCCACTATCAGCAGGTCCACGTCGCGGTGCTGCTCTTCAAAGTTCAAGGTAGGATTGCGCACGATCGGCTTGTCGAAGCGGCCGAGGTCTCCGGAATAGCAGACGGTGATCGGACGACCGTTATCCTCATTCCGGATCATGCTGATGGCCGAGCCGAGGATGTGCCCGGCATCGTAAAACGTGCAGGTCATGTTGCTTCCGATCGCTACCGGGTAGCGGTAGGGGTATCCGTCGAAGCTGGCCAATGCATTTTGGGCGTCTGCGCTCGTGTAAAGCGGTTGGATTTTTTCCAGATGCAGCTGGTTCATAAAGTCGTTGATGACAGTGGCATCCAGTTCGTGGCGGTTTTTCTTGAGCACTTTCTTGACGTCTGAGAGCCGGCTGCCGACATTCAATTTTTTGCGGTTTGAGGGTTTCATCTGGTTGAGGGCTCCCCGAACGGTTTTGTAGTTCAGGTAATCGGCGTCTGACTCCTGAATGTGGGCCGAGTCCAGCAGCAGGTAGCTGCTGACCGAGGCCGTTGCCCGCGTGCAGACCACGCGACCGTTGAACCCGTCTTTTACCAGCAGCGGAATTCGTCCCGAGTGGTCGATGTGCGCGTGCGAGAGCACCACATTGGTGATGATCTGCGGATCGAAGGGCAGGACCCTGTTCTTGGCCTCGCTTTCTTTTCTGCGGCCTTGAAACATTCCGCAGTCGAGTATCACCCGATCTGCCGCGGTGGTCAACACGTGCAGGGAACCGGTGACTTCCCGCACGGCTCCGTGAAATGTAACATCCATTGGGGATTCCTTCCTGCCTTATCGGACTTTCAGCACCGATGGTTTTCGCGACCGGTTTCACTCCGGCTGACCGATCGGGCGTTTACCATAGCCCACAATAACAGATTTGAAAAGGTATGCTTGATTCAGCGTGAAAATTCGTGTAAAATATGGACCTTAAAGGTATTTCCACCGTTTCCGAACAGTTTGGGTTTGCGGCATATCACAGGAGAAATTGGTGTCATGACCGAACAGACAACCACAACAGGAACCGGCAACACCAGCAGGGAGCTGTCGGATCTCTTGATCAGTCT
>JAQAZR010000022.1:0-3144 GCA_032127235.1 Deltaproteobacteria bacterium | reverse complement strand
TATGATCGCGGCCGTGCGGTCGACGGCTGCCGCTTTTTTCACCGGTGCGCGCGGCAGCCACGATTGGGACCACACCCGCCGGGTTTATCGCCTTTGCGACCGCATTGCTTCCGCCGAACAGGCGGATCTCGATGTGGTTCGGATTGCGGCGCTGCTGCACGACATCGGCCGAGCGCGTCAGGACACCTCCAGCGGCAGCGTCTGTCATGCCCAGGTAGGAGCCCGCCTGGCCGGGCCGATCGTCGAGGAACTGCCCTTGACGGAACGGCAGAAACTAAACATTTTGCACTGCATTTCCACCCACCGGTTTCGGGGCCGCCAGGCGCCAAAGACGTTGGAGGCCAGGGTGCTGTTCGACGCGGACAAGTTGGATGCCATCGGAGCGGTAGGCGTGGCCCGCGCATTTCTTTTCGCCGGTGAAGTCGGTGCGCGACTGCACAATCCCGACGTCAGGATCGAGGAGACGCAACCCTACACCGCAAACGATACCGGTTATCGTGAATACAGGGTCAAGCTGTGCAAAATCAGAGACCGGATGTTGACCGTCGCCGGCAGACAGTTGGCGGAAGCACGCCACCGGTTCATGGAAAACTACTTTCAACGTTTTCTTCAGGAATTCGACGGAAAGGATTAAGGATCATGAGTATCAATGTGGTTGAGAAGATCGACACGTTTGTGACGGTGAAGCACGCCTTGGTGAGTGTATCAGACAAAGACGGTCTGGACACCTTCGTCCCACAGTTGCTGGAAATCAACCCGGGCCTGAAACTCTTTTCCACCGGCGGCACTTACAACCGATTAAAGGAGATCCTCGGGGACCGGACCGAGACCTGTCTGACCCAGGTGTCGGCTTACACGGGGCAGCCGGAAACCCAGGGCGGCCTGGTAAAGACGCTCGATTTTAAAATTTACCTCGGCCTTTTGACGGAAACTTACAACGAGGCCCACCAAGCCGATTTGAAACGGACCGGCAGCGTGCCGATCGATATGGTGGTGGTCAACCTATACCCCTTCAAGGAAACGATTTCGCGGCCCGGAGTGACACTGGAACAGGCCAGGGGAAATATCGATATCGGCGGCCCCTGCATGATCCGGGCGGCTGCCAAGAACTTCATCCGGGTAGCTCCGGTCGTCGATCCGGCCGACTACGGCCAGGTCGTATCGGAACTGCGGTCCCATGAAGGGCGACTGCCATTGGATCTGCGGTTCCAGCTCGCCGGGAAAGCGTTTGCCCACACGGCGGTCTACGACCGGGCGATTGCTGATTTTTTGGCGGATCGCAATATCGAGGATGTCAGAAGGTGTTACAGGGAGTAGGTTTGGCCGTTTGTGCCCGTTGAGCCCGTTAGTCGGTTTGCGGATTCTGAGTTTCAATTTTTTTTCGCATTAAAAAGGAGACCACCATGGCCGAAGATCTCAAAAAAATGTACCGCACCATCGTCGAAGATCATTTTCCAGCCCGGATGGAGATCAGTTTCGTGACGGAAAAAGAGCGGCAGACGCTATTTTACGAGAAGGTCCTCTGGACCATCGACGGCGAGAACAAGGGATTGCGCTACGGCGAAAATCCGGGTCAGGAGGCCGCTCTTTACAAGCTGGTCAACGGAAACTTGATTCTGGGGTCGGCAGAATCGATCCAATCGGGACGGTACCTGGCCTCCGACATCGAATTGCTGCAGTCCGGCAAGCACCCGGGGAAAACGAACTTGACCGATGCGGACAATTCATTGAACATTCTGCGATACTTCATGGACAAGCCGACGGCGGTGATCGTCAAGCACAACAACCCCTGCGGGGTGGCGCGGTCCGAATCCCTGGAGGAAGCCTACCTCAAGGCCAACATGGCCGATCGGGTGGCGGCTTTCGGTGGCTGCATCGCCCTGAACCGGCCGGTTGATCGGGCAACGGCCGAGGCCGTCAACCAGCAATACGCCGAGGTCGTGGTGGCTCCCGATTTCGAAGACGGCGTGATGGGTATCTTTGCCAAAAAGAAAAATCTCAGGGTCATCCGGATCGGCAACATCGAACGCTTGGAGACCTTCGTCGGTCAGCGCGTGGTGGAATTCAAGTCCCTGATCGACGGCGGAATCATCACCCAGTGGTCTTTTGTGCCCGTTTCCCGCACTCGCGAGTCGCTGAAGACGGCGGAATGTGAGGTCAAGGGTGAGATTTACCGCGTGAAGCGCGCGCCGACCGATACGGAATACGCCGATCTTCTTTTCGGCTGGCTGGTCGAGTCGGGGATTACCTCGAATTCGGTTATCTACGTCAAGGACCAGGTGACCGTCGGCATCGGCACCGGTGAGCAGGACCGGGTCGGGGTGGCCGAAATAGCCCGCGACAAGGCCTATCGCAAACGAGCCGATCGGTATTGTTTCGAAGAATACGGCATTGCCTACAACGACATGAAAGACAAGGACAAACGGGCCGAAATCGACTACCGGGTTGCAAGAGAAAAGGGTGGACTGATCGGTGCCGCCATGGTCAGCGACGCGTTCTTTCCCTTCCGCGACGGGATCGACGTCGGACTCCGGGAAGGCGTTTCAGCCGTGATACAACCGGGTGGCTCCACCAACGACTACCAGTCCATCGAGGCGTGCAACGAGGTCGATGCGACGATGGTGTTTACCGGGCAGCGCTCGTTCAAACATTGATGACGCCTAAAAAATATCAAGCCGCTGCGTTTCCCGTCACTGCCGAGAGAATTTTGTAGGCCTGCCAGATGATATACATGGCAGACCCGAGGAGAGTCCACAGCATTGCGGTCGCAAGCGGCACAAACAACAGACCTTTGATATTCATACTTCACTCCTTGTTGTCAATTAACTGCACGCCCCGAAACCTGACGACTTTTAACCGTTCACAGGGTTGCAAAGTCCGATGCGCTTCAAACCACCAAATTGTAAGCGTTTACAGGGTGCCGCAGATGCAAGGCGTCGGGCGCGCAGACGTACTGTTGTACTTCAAGTGCCCGACAACAAAACAGATGCGGTGTCTGTGAACGCTTACGCCGACTTTACTTCTGTGGGCTTCCTTTATTCTTCTTTGTCTGTGTGACGAAGATCGGGCGACATCACCACAGCAGGTTAGGAGCACTTATATCAAAAGTCATGCCAAACTATAAATTAAGAGAAAAGTATTGAT
>JAQAZR010000021.1:0-3515 GCA_032127235.1 Deltaproteobacteria bacterium | reverse complement strand
CGATCGATCAGCGCCAGGATCTGGTCGCGCGCGCTGCTATTGTCGGCTCTGGTGCTGCGGTCCGCCATGGGTTGTCCTTTTTAACTGCCGAATGAACGTGTCGGCGGCTTATTGAGAGTTACGGAAAACCGGGACGATATAAATGCCTTTTGTAAAGTATGTTACGATATTGTGACTGTTTTTTCAATAGTCTTGGCTCCGTGATTGACCTTGTGTTTTTCAGCAGTTCTGGTAAAAACACCGATCAGAATCAAGCTCCATCACGCCTTGAGGCCGTACCGACACTATCGGTGCCTATAGGCTCACTCAAAAATTATTTCACAAAAACAACCGATCAATAATCGAGGAGGGGGTCTGATGAAGCAGAGAAGCGTAATTATCGGGGTAATTTTTTTAATCGCGGCCGTATTTTTTATCTTCGGCGTGGTTCCGGTTCAAGCCGAAACCGTCACACTGACGTACAGCAATTTTTTCCCACCGACCCATGTTCAGAGCCAGCTCGCCGAGGCCTGGTGCAAGGAAGTCGAGAAACGGACCGGCGGCCGGGTCGTCGTGCAGTATTTTCCAGGGCAGACCTTGACCAAGGCCAACCAGAACTACGACGGTGTCGTGGAAGGGCTCTCCGACATCGGCTTTTCCGTTTTTGCCTATACCCGCGGTCGATTTCCGGTGATGGGGGCTATCGACTTGCCTCTGGGTTACACCAACGGCCGGGCTGCAACGGAGGTCATCAACACTGTTTATGAAAAATTCAAACCCGCCGAATTGAGTGACACGGAGGTGATGTATCTTCACGCCCACGGACCCGGCCTGGTTCACACCAAGGACAAACCGGTGCGGAAAATGGAAGATATGAAGGGCCTCAAGTTCAGAGCGCACGGCACCAGCGCCAAAGTGGTCGAGGCCCTTGGCGGAACACCCGTTCCCCAACCGATGCCGGAGACCTACCAGATGCTGCAGAAAGGCGTCGTGGACGGCGCGGTGTACCCCTGGGAGTCGAACAAAGGCTGGCGCTTGGCAGAGGTCACGAAATACTGCACGGCCGATTTTTCGGCGGCTTACACGACCTCGTTTTTCGTGGTCATGAACAAGAACAAGTGGAACGCCCTGCCGGCCGAGATCCAGAAAATCATCCGGGAGATCAACGCCGAGTGGGCCGTCAAACACGGTGAAGCCTGGGATACCAGCGACATGGAGGGTATTGTCTACTTTTTGAACCAGGGCAATGACATCATCGGACTGGATCCCAAGGAGGCGGCGCGCTGGAAGAGTGCGGTGGCGCCTGTTATCGACGCATATGTCAAAGAGATGAATGAGAAGGGCCTCAACGGTCAGGAAATCGTCGACTTTACGATAAGGACGTTGAACAGCCTCCAGCAGTGACGTTTTTTATGTTCACGACCTAAATTCAGCCATGCACATCTTCTGGAAAACCGTCGACTGGATAAACCGGGCCCTCAAGATTCTGGGGGCCTGCTGCCTGGTGGGCATTATGGGCCTGACCTGTGTGGATGTGGTCGGTCGCTATTTCGGCCATCCGATATTCGGGTCGGTGGAACTGGTGATTTTCATGGCCACATTGACCACGGCCCTGGCGCTGCCGTACACCCATGAGGTCAAGGGGCATATCGGGGTTGAAATACTTGTAAGGTTGCTGTCACCCAGAACCCAGACGGTCATCGAGCTGGTGACGAGCCTTCTGAGTGTCGCCCTGATCGGCCTGATCACATGGAGAATGGCGGATTATGCCGGAACCATCAGGGAGTCCGGTCAAGTCTCGATGAACCTGGAGTTTCCCGAACATCTGATCATTTATGCCGTCAGCTTTTGCTTCCTGATTTTTACGCTGCTTATTGTCAAAGACATCGTCGGTTTGTCTCGGCGACTGCTGAAAGGGGAAAAATGAGTCCGACGATGATCGGTATCATCGGGATCCTCCTCATGCTGATCATCTTCATGGCCCGCATGCCGGTTGCCTACGTGATGGCTTTAGTGGGATTTCTCGGGTTTTCCTTCATGATCTCGCTCAAAGGCGGTCTCAACCTTCTCTCCCGCAATGTCTACGAATCGTTTTCTTCATACGGTCTGACCACCATTCCCCTCTTCGTTCTCATGGGCCAGTTCGCGTTCAACAGCGGTATCAGCCGGAGGCTTTATGACACGGCTTACAAGTTTTTAGGCAGCACGCGCGGCGGCCTGGCCATGGCCACAGTCGCTGCCTGCACGGCCTTCGGCGCGGTGTGCGGATCGAGCCCGGCCACGGCGGCCACCATGGCCACAGTCGGTTTGCCGGAGATGAAACGCTATCACTACGCTGACGAACTGGCCACCGGCTCGGTCGCCTCGGGCGGCGGACTCGGAATGATCATGCCGCCCAGCGTGGTGTTGATCGTCTACGGGGTGCTGACTGAACAGTCGATCGGCGCACTTTTCGTAGCCGGAATTTTGCCGGCCATCGTAATGACCATTTTGTTCATTATCTGTATCTACGTTCAGTGCAGTATTGCGCCGGAGCAGGGACCGCCGGGTGAAAAATTCACCTGGAAACAGAAAATGAAATCTCTCTCGGGAATGGGGGATACCCTCACGGTTTTCGTGCTGGTGATGGGGGGACTTTTCTTCGGTCTGTTCACCCCCACCGAAGCTGCCGCCGTCGGGGCCTTCGGTGTACTGGCCGTGGCCCTCATCCGTCGTCAGATGACCTGGCATGGGTTTGTCAAATCACTGTACGAAACGCTGCGCACCTCCTGCATGATCATGTTCCTGATTGCCGGGGCTGTGGTTTTCGGAAAGTTTTTAGCCGTCAGCCGCATTCCCTTCGACATCGCCACCTGGATCGGCGGGTTCAATCTGCCGCCTTTTCTGGTTTTAATGGCGGTTGTAGCCGTCTACCTGTTGGGCGGCTGCATTATGGACGCCCTGGCACTGGTGATGCTGACGATTCCCATATTCTACCCGGTCATCGTCCACCTGGGCTATGACCCGATCTGGTTCGGCATCATCATCGTGCTGGTGACCCAGATGGGAGTGATCACGCCGCCGGTCGGCATCAACGTCTACGTGGTTTACGGTGTGGCCCAGAGCGTCACCGGCGGAGTCGCCCTGGAGGCTATCTTCAAGGGGATCATCCCCTTTCTCATCGCGGTGATCATCGGTACCATTTTGATGGCCGTTTTCCCCCAGATCATCCTTATCTTACCCAACCTGATGTATTAGTGGAATGATTTGCCTGCCGCCTATCAGTCCTCGAAAAAAACTTTAAGGGGAGCGAAAAAAAGCTTGACAGGTTATACCACAATGTAGCATAATTTAGACAACTCGGGAAAAATCCGAGTTACAAAGACCTCCTTAACCGACGCGGGCGAGTCCATCGCTCGCAAAACGACGGTTTCCTCGACCTTGGACCCGCCGATTGCGAAGTCGGCTTTCAGCCCCTCCTGATGCCGGCCTCACCCCATGCCGGGAAGAGGAAACAGAAACCCTTCAGTCGAAAAGACGGAGGTGAAGCGATGTCC
>JAQAZR010000020.1:0-6537 GCA_032127235.1 Deltaproteobacteria bacterium | reverse complement strand
GCCCATGGCCACCGAGGCCACGTACACATACCCGTAGCTCATCATCATCGCCCCCAGGTCCTTCTTGGCGGTTTTCTTGCCGGAGGCGGCAAACTTGGCCACCGAACCGGTGGGCGTGGCCTTTGAAGACTGACCGCCGGTGTTGGAGTAAACCTCCGTGTCGTAGACCATCATGTTGATGTTTTCACCCGAGGCCATGACGTGGTCGATCCCGCCGAAGGCGATATCGTAGGCCGCACCGTCGCCGGAAAAAATCCAGAAGGATTTCTTGGTGAAGAGCTTCGACATCCCGTTGATGTCACTCAGCAGCGCATTGTCCGCGTGTTTCGGCAGCAATGCCTTGAGTTGGTCCCCATATTTGCGGGAACCTTCCGGATCGTTCATCTGATCCAGCCACCCCTGGAGTGCCTCTTTGACCCCAGCCGGAATCTCGCTTGCGATAGCCTGGCGCGCGAGATCGGCCAGCTTGCAGCGTTGATGGAAAACGCCCAGAAACATACCGTAGGTGAATTCGGCCGGGTCTTCGAACAGGGAGTTGCCCCAGGTCGGCCCGTGGCCGTCCTTGTTGACGCAATACGGAATGGCGGGGGCCGAACCACCCCATATGGAGGTACAGCCGGTGGCGTTGCCGATGATCATCCGCTCACCGTACATCTGGGTCAGCAGCTTGGCATAAGGCGTCTCACCGCATCCGGCACAGGCGCCCGAGAACTCGAGCAGCGGTTGACAGAACTGGCTGCCCTTGATGCTCTTGCGGCTCAGCAGATCGTCGCGCGGCGGCAGCTCCATCGCATATTCCCATAGCGGGACCTGCAGCGGCACCTGCGTGTCGAGCGGCTTCATGACCAGGGCCTTCTTCTTGGCCGGGCAAATGTCGGCGCAGTTGCCGCAGCCATAGCAGTCGAGGGTGTCGACCTGGATACGGAAGTAGTAGTCGTCTTTCAACTCCTTGCCCAGGGCCTTCTTGGCCTCGAATCCCTGCGGCACATCGGCCAGTTCCTCCTCGCTGACCAGGAAAGGCCGGATGGCGGCATGCGGACAGACCATTGCGCACTGGTTGCACTGAATGCAGTTATCCATGATCCACTGCGGCACGTTGATGGCCACCCCCCGTTTTTCGTACTTGGAGGTGTCCACCGGAAAAATGCCGTCCGGTCTGAAGGCACTGACCGGCAGTTTGTCGCCCTGCTGCAGTAGGATCGGGCGCATGACGTATTTGACGAAATCGGGCTCATCCTTGGCCGCTCCGGGATGGTCGGCGGCTTCGGCCCAGGCGGCGGGGTAGTCGATTTCGATCAGATTGTCCAGGGTTTTATCGACCGCTTCGTGGTTCATCTGAACGATCTTATCGCCTTTGCGGCCGAACATTTTTTTGATTTCCTTCTTGAGCAGCTCGATGGCCTCGTCGACCGGGAGAACCTTGGCCAACTTGAAAAAGGCCGTTTGCATGATCATGTTGATCCGGCCACCGAGCCCCACTTCCTGTGCGATTTTGACCGCATCGATGTTGTAGAATTTGAGGTTTTTGGCAGCGATGGTTCGACGCACGTGGGCCGGCAGCTTTTCTTCCATGTCGGACAATGACCAGCCGGAGTTGAGCACAAAAGTGCCGCCCTCTTTGACGCCTTCAAGGACATCGTAGATGTCGACGTAGTTGTCCTTGTGGCAGGCGATGTAGTCGGCCGAATCGATCAGATAGGTCGATTGAATCGGGGTCTTGCCGAAGCGCAGGTGCGAAATGGTGATGCCGCCGGATTTCTTGGAGTCGTAGGCGAAATAGGCCTGGGCATACATGTCGGTGTTGTCACCGATGATCTTGATGGCACTCTTGTTGGCTCCGACCGTTCCGTCGGCCCCCAGGCCCCAGAATTTGCACTGCACGGTCCCGGACGGCGCCACGTCGAAGCCGGGCTTGACCTCCAGCGAGGTGTGGGCCACATCGTCAACGATCCCGACCGTAAAATGATTTTTCGGTTCGGACGCCGCCATGTTGTCGAAGATCGCCTTGACCATGCTCGGGTTGAATTCTTTCGAGCCGAGTCCATAGCGGCCGCCCAGGATCTTCGGAGTTTGGCTGCGTTCCATGTAGGCCGTACAGATATCGGTGTAGAGCGGATCGCCTAACGCACCCGGTTCCTTGGTGCGATCCAACACCGTTATTTTCTTGACGCCGGCAGGCATCACGGCAAACAGGTGCTCGGCCGAGAAGGGCCGGTAGAGTCGCACTTTCACCAGCCCGATTTTTTGTCCTTGCTTGACGAGATAGTTGACGACCTCCTCGATCGTTTCGCAGGAGGATCCCATCGACACGACGACCTGCTCGGCGGCGGGATCGCCGATGTAGTCGAAGAGTTGGTACTGTCGGCCGGTCAGGTCACCGACTTTCTTCATGTAGCCCGCGACGATGCCGGCGAGCTTGAGATAGTAGGGATTGGCGGCTTCCCTGCCCTGAAAATAGATGTCCGGATTCTGGGCGGTCCCTCTCAGCTCCGGTCTTTCCGGATTGGTCCCGCGCGCCCGAAACCCCGCCAACGCCTCTCGGTTGACCAGGCGGGCCATGTCCTCGTAGTCGATCAGTTCGATCTTCTGGATTTCGTGAGACGTGCGAAATCCGTCAAAGAAGTGCAGAAAGGGAACGCTGGCCTCGATGGCCGCCAGGTGGGCCACCAACCCGAGGTCCATGACCTCCTGCACCGATGCCGAAGCCAGCAGGGCAAAGCCGGTCTGGCGGACCGCCATGACGTCCTGGTGATCGCCGAAGATGGACAGGGCGTGGGCGGCAATGGCCCGCGCGGTCACGTGCATGACACCCGGCAGCAGCTCGCCGGACATCTTGTACATGTTGGGAATCATCAACAGCAGTCCCTGCGAGGCCGTGAAAGTGCTGGTCAGCGCACCGGCAGCCAGACTGCCGTGGACGGCCGCCGCGGCCCCGGCTTCAGATTGCATCTGGCGCACCGTCATGCTCTGACCGAAAATGTTCTTACGGCCGGCGGCAGCCCACTCATCGGCAATCTCACCGATCGGCGAGGAGGGGGTTATCGGATAGATCGCTGCCACATCGCTCATGGCATATGCCACATGCGCCGCGGCGGTGTTGCCGTCTATCGTCTTCATTTGCTTTGCCATAAAGGTACTCCTTTGTGCTTGGTATATTTTATATAGGAAAAAGACTTACAGGTCGATGATGGCGCCCGAGCTTGTTGTTAGGAGGATTTGAGTCGAACTTTTATTTTTAGGTCAATGGCTCCAGGTTTGTAAAGTGATAGTTTATGAAAATAAATCATTAAATGATTTTAATTCATTAGATCAGGTTTTCGAAAAAGTCGTTCCCCTTGTCGTCGACGATGATGAAGGCCGGAAAATCCTTGACCGTTATCTGATAAATGGCCTCCATCCCCAGCTCGGGATAAGCGAGGACCTCGACGGCGGTGATGCACTCTTTGCCCAACCGGGCCGCAGGGCCCCCGATCGAGCCCAGGTAGAACCCACCGAACTTCTTGCAGGCCTCCGTCACGGATTTGGACCGGTTGCCCTTGGCCAGCATCACCAATGAAGCCCCCTGTTCCTGGAACACCGGCACGTAAGAATCCATGCGACCGGCGGTGGTCGGCCCGAAGGAACCCGATGCGTGTCCCGGCGGCGTCTTGGCCGGACCGGCATAGTAGATGATGCGCTCCTTCACGTACTGCGGCAACCCCTCCCCTTTTTGAAGCCGTTCGTTCAGCCGCGCATGCGCGATATCCCGGGCCACCACGATCCTGCCGGTCAGAAGCAGCCGTGTCGCCACGGGATAGCGGCTCAAATCGGCCCGGATCTCGTCCATGGGGCGGTCCAGATCGATCCGCACCGCATCGGCGACCGCTGCGGCGGGTTCCGGAAGGTATTGCGCCGGGTCTGTCTCCAATTGCTCGAGAAATATGCCCGCGTCGGTTATCTTGGCCTTGATGTTGCGGTCGGCGCTGCAGCTGACCCCCATCCCTATGGGACAGGAGGCCCCGTGCCGCGGCAGGCGAACGACGCGCACGTCATGGCAGAAATATTTGCCGCCGAACTGGGCCCCGATGCCCAGCTCGCGCGACAATTGCAGCAGCTGCGCCTCGAGCGCCACGTCACGAAAGGCTTGCCCGGCGGGGCTGCCGGCTGTGGGCAAAGCGTCCAGGTAACCGGCTGAGGCCAGCTTGACGGTCTTCAAATTGGCCTCGACCGAGGTTCCGCCGACCACGAAAGCCAGGTGATAAGGCGGACAGGCGGCCGTGCCGAGCGACTTCATCTTGGCCTGCAGAAAATCGACCAGTTTCTCCGGGGTCAACGTCGCCTTGGTTTCCTGGTAGAGATAGGTCTTGTTGGCCGAACCGCCGCCTTTGGCGATGAACAGGAATTTGTAAGCCTTTCCCGCAACGGCGTAAAGGTCGATCTGGGCCGGCAGGTTGCAGCCGGTGTTTTTCTCTTCGTACATGCTGAGCGGCACGTTCTGGGAGTAGCGCAGGTTATTGCGGGTATACGCGTTGAAAACTCCCTCCGAAAGGGCCCGCTCATCATCGCCGCCGGTCCAGACCTGTTGCCCTTTTTTTCCGATGATGACCGCGGTGCCGGTGTCCTGACACATGGGAAAAACGCCGTCGGCGGATATCACGGCATTTTTAATCATTTCCAAGGCCACGTAGCGGTCGTTGTCCGACGCTTCGGGGTCCTTCAGAATCTTTGCCAGCAGCCTCATATGAGACGGTCGCAGACGGTGGGCCACATCGGTGAATGCCTGTTCGGTCAGCAGCGTCAGCCCGGCCGGTGTTATTTTCAACATTTCCTCGCCTTCGAAAATCGCGGCGGCGACATGATCGGTCGTCAAGCGTCGGTATTCGGTGGTGTCTTCAGCCAGTGGAAACATCTCCTGATAGATAAATTCCGGCATCGTCGATCCTCCTTCGACCGGTGAGCGTCTTGTTTTAGTACGGGCCTATCTGAGCCATCGCGGAGTTTCCCAAATTATTTCAAGCCGAAGGGGTGATCAGCGACGGCAGAGCTCAAGCTCATATGTAAGGAAGCATAAATAAGGAACAGAATTGCATTCCGGACAAGACCCATAAGAAAGAAAAACCCCTCCTGCTCGGATTATCTAAAAACATGCCCGCCCGCTGTCAAGTATAATCGAACGGGTCAATTAGGGGTTGTCCTTTTGGGTCCGAATCGTTAACATCAGCTTTGCGGAAATCGAAACATAAACGCAATGAGCGACAGGGTCGAGGCCGTCTGCCAAAGGGACCCTGAACAGTATCGGAGGAGCCGATGATTGTTGCGGGGCTGACTGGCGGAATCGGGACCGGGAAGTCGACGGTTGCCGCCGTTTTCGCCGAAGCCGGGGCCGTGATCATCGATGCGGACGGAATTGCCCGGGATGTGGTCGCAAAAGGTCGGCCCGCCTGGTGCCGTATAGTGGCCCATTTCGGCAGGGACGTTCTGCTGCCGGACGGCGACATCGACCGTAAAAAGCTCGGCGCGATCATTTTCAACGACGCGCGGCAGAAAACGCATCTCGATCGTATCGTCCACCCGCACGTCATTGCGGAAACCGAGCAGCAGCTCAAAGAAATCGAAAGGGTCCAACCGCAGGCCGTCGTGATTCTGGATGTGCCGCTGCTGATCGAGGCGGGCATGGACCGCGACCTGGAGGAAGTCATTGTGGTGTATACCCCGGAGGCCGTTCAGCTCAAGCGTCTGATGCGCAGGGATCGGCTCACTGCGGCCGAAGGCCTTTCCCGCATCCGTTCACAGATGCCGATCGAAGAGAAAAAGATGCGCGCCACGGTTGTCATCGACAACAGCGCCTCTCCGGCCGTCACCCGCAAGCGGGTCCTTACGGTGTTTGTTGATCTTCAGCAAAGGGCCTGCCGTTCGTAACCGCACGAACCGGTCGGTGGATGCCGCATCCCGGGCCTTACCGGCTCCCCGAAGAAAATTTTTACTGTTGCCAAACCAAGGCGGCCGCTCTATTTTGAAAAACCGTTCGGCACGGTTTCAATTCATCCAGGAGGAATGGTCATGCAAAAAACGGCAGCATCACCGACGGTCGACAATCTGAAAAAAATTACGCTCACGATTGAGGCGGGAACCTCTGCGAACGAGATGGACATCACAGCCCGGCCGCAGTCTATGACATTCGTCTACGGTCTGGGAACCGCCGGCCTGACACCTCTTGAATACGCCTTGGCCGATAAATCGACGGGAGACGAAGTCCTGATCAGCATCCGGCCCGGTGAAATGGCCCAAACGTTCGGGCATCTCCAGCCACTTTTCAAGACGGATTTCGAATACACGGCCGAAGTCCATCTGAGGGTGCGCGTCGATAAAATTAAACCGGCCGAGGGTCGCGAAATCATCAGTGCAATGGCCGCGGCGGCCGAGTGTGGATGTGATTGCGGGTGTGGCGGTAAACACGGCGTTTGTTGACGGGAATCGTAATGAATCAAGTTCTCTCCGACAGTCGTCTGGCCAACTTAGGGGCACAGGCGATCCTCGAAAGGTTCAACGCGTTTCATT
>JAQAZR010000019.1:0-4759 GCA_032127235.1 Deltaproteobacteria bacterium | reverse complement strand
GATTATTATCTTCAATTCTAATAGTTAAGTCATATTCTGCAAGGTCAAGGAAATCAAGCAATGGCGCGGAGGCGTACTCGTGAACGCCGCACAAGCCAATCCGCAGACCTGTCACGCCTTGGCGTGATTGACGCAGATCTGTCCCGAAGCAGGCGGAGAATTGCGGAATAGGGCCATTTGGTGGCGGAAACTAATCCATATCGGCCGACGAACCAATCAGCGTCCAGCGGACGGTTCCGGCGGTTTTGGCGACAGAGGCAATGTGGGCGTCGAAATAGAAGTGCTCAACGGTCATTCTGCGGCGCTTGATTTGAACGATCAGGCTGTTTGCATCTGGAATCGCCACCACCCGGCAGCGAGAAAGACCTTCCAAACCGGTTCCGTCCGCTTTCAGGACCGCTTCCTTCGCCGTCCAGTACCGGTGAAATCCTTCCCACGAACGTGACCCGATCAGGGCCCATTCGTCGCTGTCGGCCACCTTGTCGAAAAGGGCCTCTGTTTTTCGCTGAACCATTGTTTCGATGTCGATTCCGACACGTCTGCGGGCCACAATGGCGCCGACATAGGCCGGTTTGTGGGTCAAAGACCAGTAAACCCCCTTGACCGGCTGCGGACGACCATCTCGGTCTTTGAGCGCCGCGCCGATTTTCAGATGGCTTTCGGCAGCCGAGATTTGAAGGGCCTTCCTGGCGTGACGGCTCAAAAAGATCACCCGCTCGCGCGGCGGAAGGGTTCTGGCGGTTTCCGGAACGGTGAGGATCACGGCTCGGAGTTCAGGACCCTTGCTCATTTTTCCTCCGCCGCTGTATCGGGCACTTTGAGAATCATATCAAGCGGGTCCACCGGTTTTGTCCCCCTGGTTCAGGTTGCGTTTAATCTCAAGAGCCGCGCCGTAGACGATCTTTCGCGGCAGCCCGGTTTCTCGAACCACCTCCCTGACCAACTCCGACAGGATCACCTTCTTTTGTTTCAAGCGGTTTGTCAATTTTTCATAAAGAACGGTGGTCGCTTCGGCCGTGTCGGGCGGACTGCCGGACATTACGAGAGTGCACTCGCCTTTGATATCGGGCCGTTCTTCCAGAAGCGCGATCAACTCGGACAGGCGGCCCCGCAGAAACTCCTCGTGAAGCTTGGTCATTTCGCGTCCCAGAACGGCCGACCGATCGCCCATCACGGCCAGGAGGTCATCGAGCAGGCGGGAAATCCGTTTCGGCGATTCGTAGAATATCATTGTGCGGGGCATATCGCGCAATGATGTCAGCTGTTCGGTGCGCCGGCCTTTCTTGCGGGGTAAAAAACCGATGAAAACAAAGGAGTCGGTCGGCAGGCCCGAAACACTGAGAGCGGCAATCGCGGCCGAGACGCCTGGAACGGGAGAAACAGGGATGTTGCGCGCAACGGCGCCCTCGACCAACCGGAAACCCGGGTCGGAGATCGAAGGGGTTCCGGCATTGGAAACGACGGCCACCGAGAATCCGGCTTCCAGCTTCTCGAGCAGCAACGACGTGCGTTTCTCTTCGTTGTGCTCGTGGTAGGAGATGAAACAGCCTTTGGGGTTGCGGTCTTTCAGCAATCGACCGGTATGGCGGGTGTCTTCCGCGGCGATGAAGTCGACGGACAGCAGCACGTCCAGGGCTCTCAGGGTGATGTCCTGAAGATTGCCGATTGGCGTTGCCAAGACGAAAAGCGTTCCTTTGGCTGCGGCGCTTCTATTCGTAGGCGAGTTCGAACGCATTCTTGATCAATTCGATTTGCGGTGCGGCGTTGGCGGAATGGATGGCGACCACATCGAAACGGGCTTTGACCCGGCTCTGGGCGGTGGCTTTGAGATAGTGCAGGGCGACCATGGAGATCTTGCGCTGTTTTCGGGGCGTGACCGCGCTTTTGGGGTTTCCGTAACGCCCGGAGGTGCGGGCCTTGACCTCCACGAATACCAGGGTGTCACGGTCTCTGGCGATGATGTCGATCTCTCCGAGTACGGTTCGATAATTCTGTTCGAGGATGCGGTAGCCCATTTTTCGAAGAAACCGGGCGGCAATCGTTTCGCCGGTCTTGCCGAACTGTTGTCTTCGATCATCCATCGTCGACCGTCAACGGCAATTGTCGCGCCTTGGGTGGTCCCGTGAATTCCTTGACACCTTTGAAGCTGCGCCGGTGAATGGGGCAGCAACCGTGTCGGCCAATCGCCTCCCGATGGGCGTGGGTGGCATACCCTTTGTGACCGGCAAAACCGTATTGCGGATATTCCTGATCGTAAAGGCCCATCAGGCGGTCGCGGGTGACCTTGGCCACGATCGATGCCGCGGCTATCGACAGGCTCAACGCATCACCCTTGACAATTGTTTGCTGGGCCAAGGCAAGCGGAATCGGGAAGTTGCCGTCGACAAGCAGACAGTCCGGCGCCGGGTCGAGGTTTAAAGCGGCCATGGCCATTGCCAGAAGCGAGGCCCGTAGAATGTTGATGCGATCGATTTCATGGGCATCGACGATTCCGATACCGACGGCCACTGCCTGGGAGTAAATCAGTTCATAGAGCCTGTCGCGCTGAATCGGCGACAGTTGTTTGGAGTCGGTGACTTCTGCGGACGGAAACCGATCCGGAAGGATCACGGCCGCAGCCACGACCGGTCCGGCCAGCGGGCCGCGGCCGGCTTCGTCGATACCCGCAATCGTCAAATGGCCGTCGGCCCGAGCCTTTTTTTCATAGACCCAGGGGTCCGTTATCGCCATGCGGTCCGGTGCGGCCCCATCGGCAACGGCACCATTGATTCGGTCGAAGCACGACAATTTGGCGATCGGCCGGCGATACGTGCGGCTGGTGCACTTTGAAATCGCGGGCCGGTCCCCCTTAATCGAAGGCATGTTTCCCTCTCGAGATTTCCTGCGACGCCCACTTGGGGTTCAAGAAAAAATACGGTTGCCATTCGCTGTACGGGGGCGCTAAAAACGGCGCTCCTTCAGCCGCGCCGCTTTGCCTCTTAGTTTGCGCAGGTAGTATATTTTGGCACGACGCACCCGCCCTTTGGTGATGATCTCGAGCCTTTCGATGACGGGCGAGTGTAGCGGAAAAATCCGTTCGACGCCCACGCCGTAGGATACCTTTCGCACCGTAAATGAGGCACTGGCCATCCCCTTGCGCTTGCTGATGACAACTCCCTGGAATACCTGGATCCGCTCCTTTTCACCTTCCTTGATTTTAACATGTACCTTGACCGTATCACCGGGCGCAAAGTCCGGCAGGTCAAGCCGCATCATTTCCCTTTCAAGCTGTTTGATCTTCTCCATTAGACCTCCAGAATCCTGATATAGTAAACGTTTAGTTCGAATATAGAATTTTCATGCACCGTGGCGGCTCGTAGGACCATGACCGTTCAGTAAGAAAATAGAAACTCGAAATTCAAAACCCGGGACCTGTAACCCTTAAACCTGTGGTGGCATCTCCGCTCATCCGGGCTTCGGCGCGTCATCTTATGGCATTGTGGCGGCCTTGACGTAAAATCGATGGAATCCTTTAACTGACACAACTGACCTAATCCCGCCGCGGCGGGACTCAACTGACACAACCGGTCCCTTGCCCTATCGGCCCAGGAGTCGGTCCAGGACGACCGTTGCCGCCGAACGCACCGACAAATGATTGTAGGTGGTGGGTCCCTGCACCGGCGCAAGGGCGAAATCCGCAGCTGAAATCAGTGTTTCCGTCAATCCCCAAGCCGTTCCAAAGACCAGCAGGTAAGGGGCCCCCTCATCGATCATGCGGCGCAGCGTCTCGAAGCCGATCACCGGTCTTTGGCTTCTGGCGCTGGTTACAACCGTACGCGGCAGCGCTGCGCTCCCGATTTCGCCGCGGATATCCGCAAGCACTTCGTCCAGATTTTCTTTAATTCGGACCAGTTCCAATGCACGGCGCCGCTGCGGGTTGTAGGTTGCGCCCGCCCCGTTTGTCCAATGGAAAATCAGCCGGTGTATCAGGGTGATTTGATCCACCAGCGGGGTGACCACGTAAAACCCACGGACCCCGTATGTTGCAGCGGCACGGGCGATATCATGCACGTCCAGATTGGTGACAGCCGAAGCAATGACATCGCCGTGCTTATTGATCACCGGATAGTGGACCAGGGCCAGATAGAGATTGGGAGTTGACGATCCTTTCAATATCGGCGCACCACTTTTTCAAAACCTCTATTTCCCGCCGGCTCAAGTTCCGTTTTTCGAGCAAATCCTTCCGCTTGAGAAAGGTACGGATTATGGCCGACTCAAAGCGCCAGTTTTCGATGGCCGCGTGATGACCCGACAGCAGCACGGCGGGCGGTTCCCGACCTTCGAAAATCGGCGGCCGGGTATAGTGTGCGTGTTCCAGCAGATCGTCGGCAAATGAATCCTTTTCGGCCGCATCTTCGCCGCCCAAGGCGCCGGGCAACAGACGCGTCACGGCATCGATGACGGTCATCGCCGGCAGTTCACCGCCGGTGAGCACGAAATCTCCGATAGAGATTTCGAAATCGATGTAATTCTGATTGATTCTCTCGTCGATTCCCTCGTAGCGGCCGCAGACGAATATCAACCCGTTCAAGGTCGCCAGTTCCCGGGCGGTCATTTGGTTAAACGCCCTTCCCTGGGGCGTCAGCAGAACCGTGGCCGCCGTCGGAACGGCCTCTTTCGCGGCCCGGACGGCAGCCGCCAGCGGCTCGGGTTTCATTACCATTCCGCTGCCGCCTCCGTAAGGCCGGTCATCGGTGACCTGATGTTTGTCGGTCGTAAA
>JAQAZR010000018.1:0-3965 GCA_032127235.1 Deltaproteobacteria bacterium | reverse complement strand
CGGAGGCGGCCGCCGGTTTTCACGCCTTTCTCTCCCGGATGCGGTCCGAGGACCTCGACCGCGCCCGATTTCTCAAGGGCCAAATTGCCGGCCCGCTGACGGTTGCTCTCGAACTGAAAGATGAAGAAGGCCGCCCGGCCTATTACCAGGGGGACCTGCGCGACACCATCGTGCGGACGCTGGCACTGAATGCCCGCTGCCAGGCCGCGGCTCTGGCCGGTCTCGGCCGCACCCCGATTATCTTCGTAGACGATCCAGCCATCAGCGCGTGCGGATCACGGCTCCACCTCGCCCTCAACCGGGAGACGATCCTGGAAGATCTGAATTTCATTTTTACGGCGATCCGATCGGAGGGGGCGATCACCGGGGTTCATTCCTGTCAGGCCGTCGACTGGTCGCTGCTGATGGAATCTCAAGTCCAGATTCTCAGCCTGGACGCCTATCGCTTCGGCGCCTCGCTCATTCCGTATGCCGCACAGCTGCAAGCTTTCATTGAGCGCGGCGGCGTCGTTGCCTGGGGGATCGTGCCGACACTGGATGATCCGTTCCGTGAATCGGGCGAGTCACTTTTGCGACGGCTTAACGGCCTTTGGGACCAACTTTTCCTCAAAGGTCCGGACAGGGCCTCGGTGGTGCGGCAAAGCATGATCACGCCCGCTTGCGGCACCGGTCTGCTCACGGCAGACCAGGCCGATCGCATCTACCGGCTTACGGCCGAAGTCTCCGGTCTCGTCCGGAAATAACCGGGCTGGCAAGACTCGATATCGGCAGTTCAGGAAATAAAAAGCCATGCTTAAGAAAATCATATCCGGTGGCCAGACCGGAGCCGACCGGGCGGCCATTGACGTCGCCATCAACCTGCATATCCCGCACGGCGGTTGGGTGCCAAAGAGCAGAAAGGCCGAGGACGGACCGGTGCCCGCGCACTATCAGCTCAAGGAAATGCCAACCGAGAGCTATCCAGCCAGGACTGAAGCGAATGTGGCCGATTCCGACGGAACGCTGATCATTACGCACGGCGAGCTCAAAGGCGGATCAAGATTGACCAGGGAGCACGCCCTCAAGCACGGAAAACCCCATCTTCACATCGATCTCGACCTGCTTCGCGGAGACGATGTTTTGTATGCGATCGTCAACTGGATCGTGGAAAACCATATTGCGGTTTTGAACGTGGCCGGATCGAGAGCCAGTGAGGATCCGGCCCTCTACGACACCGTATTCGAGGTCCTGAACAATGCGGTTTTACTGCTCAAGATACGACGGATGCGCCATCCTTCGGAACGGCCACAAACGCTCGACGATGCCGTGAACCGGCTCATTGCCGAACTGCCGTTCAAGGAACGCACAAAAATCGGCAACATGGCCAAAGAAGACCTTCGGCCCTTGTACCCGGAATTCATGACCCACATTCGCGATGATTTCGGGCTTTGGGGTGACAACACGGCACTTTTGGCGTCGTGCAGAACGGTTGCAGGAGATCCCCAGCTGCATCAGGACGAGGCCGGACCGCTGATTGTCAGGAAACTCTGGGAAAAACTGCAAAAGACGTATCGGTTGAGGTTGGTGAAGTGACGACGGCGACAGGGTGCATAGCTGTTCTTTAACACGATAATAGAATGTTATACGGAAAAAAGGTGGGCACCTCCGCCCGGATGAACGGTTTCGAAAGACGGCTGAAACTCGCCGCCAACGGGCTTTAAGCACGGACCAGTCCCGTCATCAAATAATGAGCTCGGATGCAGCTTGAAGGTCGTGCCTTCCAAGCGGCATCGGCATAGGGTCCGGTCTAAGACACCGTATGCGGCTCAGACAGTCAGCCGCTTTTCGCAACCATTAATCCGGACTCCGGCGCATCATTTTCATGCGTCGTGGCGGCCCGAAGGGCCATGAGTGTTTAGTGCCGAAGGCCAAATGGTGTTTGCAATAATGGAAAACGTCCGGTCGATGACCAAGTGAAACGATGAGGATGTCAGTTGCCTTCTATCGGGGGCAAAAGGGTGCGCAGAACATCCTCTTTGCCGATGACGCCCACCAGGCGGGATCCCTCCACCACCGGAAGGGTGTGAAGATTACTGTCGACCATCAAGGCCGCGACGGTTTCGATTTCAGTGTCCGGATGAACGCTGACAACCTTGGGCGTCATGGCATCGGAAACCGTTAAGGCGGCGATCTTGCGGATCTGCTTTTCGATCTGTTTATTGGAGGTGAGCTGAATGATGCCGTCCAGCAAGGTGAAAAGGGTCGGTATCGGCAGCTTTTTCTGCTGGGCGATCAAGTCGCTCTGGCAGAGAATGCCCACCAGGCTGCCGTTGTCGTCCACCACCGGCGCTCCGTTGATCCGGTTTTCGAGCAGGATCTTGGCCGCTTTGGAAATATTCATGTCCGGAGTGACGGTAATCAGATCTTTGGTCATGATATCTCTGACGGTGATCATTGTCTCCTCCCGCGCTTTAAAATAAGAGAGTCAGTATACACAAACCGTATCGCGGTATCAATGTGAAAGTGTGCGCGACAGGAATACGGCTTTTTTATACGGGTAGAGAAAGGCCGCTGCGATCGTGCGTTACTCTTGAATCAACCGTCGTTAGAGGTGAGGACTCGATATGAACGAAGGCACTTTTCATAAAATGGCGTCATCAAAGAAGCGGATGTATGGTCCGAAGGGGCTGGTGGTTTGCGGGTTTCCCCCCGCAGAGCACGCGCCGCTGGCCGATGCCCTGGATCAAATTGGTTTCAACGACCGGCCGATTATCTTTGCCATGGAAAAGGATTCGACAAAAACGCTTAAAGAGGTGTTCTCTTCAGAGGATCGCTCGGGGATGGGGCATTCCTCGACAATTCACCGGGCGATTATCATGTCCGGTTTCCTGCAAAGCGAAGTCCACACCCTCATGACCGCCTTTCGCCAAGCCGGGCTTCCCCGCCAGCTTTGGGCCACAGTGACGCCGGTTTCGGAAAACTGGACCCTGGCGGCGCTGTTGACCGAACTGGCAGAAGAGGACCGGGCGATGCAGCAGAAGAGGCCGGAGAAAAACGAACGATAGAAAAGGCCTTTTATGCGATCAAGGTGTCGATCGGCGCAATCGCTTGTTCGGTGCACGCGTGTCCGCCCTCCAAAGAACCAGGCGCACCGCTTTACGCCACTGGCATCTTTGTGTTAGAATATCAAAAGTTTAAACGTCGCGAGGCTGCCAACGGAAACGATACTGCCGAACTGAAATGAGACCTGCAGCGGAGAGAAGTAGAAAACGATACGGTTCCCGGGCGTGTATTTTTTGTCTGTTTTTCGTTCTGATTGCGTCTGCCTGTGCCCCACACCGTCAAATTACGGTCGACAATCCCGGTTCCGCGCCTTCCCCACCCCTTGTAATGCCGGACACCCCGCGTTTACCCAAATCGGGACCGAACTCCTCTGCGGGCAATCGGGAGATCGAAGCCCTTATCCGCGCGGAATACCGCCGCTGGGAGGGCACCACCCACTTGTTGGGCGGCAACGATCACGGCGGCATCGATTGTTCGGGATTTGT
Organism: Deltaproteobacteria bacterium; assembly: GCA_032127235.1. Classification (GTDB taxonomy): domain Bacteria; phylum Desulfobacterota; class Desulfobacteria; order Desulfobacterales; family SG8-13; genus JARFQH01. Next base: position 438 of record JAQAZR010000018.1, on the reverse strand, counting down.
CAAGGCGGTTTACCAGGACATCTTTCGGATCGATCTGCCCCGCACGACGAAAGAACAGGCCCACCTTGGCGTCCCGATAATGTTTCAAGACATGCGGGCCGGCGATCTCGTTTTCTTCAGGCCGCCCGACTACCCCCGCCACGTCGGAATCTACTTGAGCGGGGGTCAGTTCGTCCACGCATCCAAGAGTCAAGGCGTGATCATCTCACCTATCGATCCGATCTACTGGAAACGGCACTTCTGGACCGCCAGACGAATTCTGACGGACAGTGAATAATCATTTGCTCAAAAACCCTGCGTGATCTCGTGAAAGATATCGATTGGGCCTGCCGGCTGAAACGCGTGACGACTGTTTTATTGAGCGCATCTTTTTTGCTGGGCGCTTGTTCGACCGTCAAACACACGCAAAAGGCGAGCGGCGGCGCACCGTGGTCCAGC
>JAQAZR010000017.1:0-2573 GCA_032127235.1 Deltaproteobacteria bacterium | reverse complement strand
CCCGTTGGGATCGAGTCCCACCGGTTCGAAGGTCAGATCCACATCGATCCGGCCGGCGAGGGCAAAAGCGACCACCAGCATGGGTGACGCCAGGTAATTGGCCTTCACGCTCTGATGGATGCGGGCTTCGAAATTCCGGTTCCCGGAAAGAACCGCGGCCACCGTCAGGTTCTTCTCCTTGATGATCCGCTCGATTTCAGGGTGCAGTGGACCGCTGTTGCCGATGCAGGTGGTGCAGCCGAAAGCCACCAGGTGAAACCCGAGGGCCTCGAAGTAGGGCATCAGACCCGCATCTTCCAGGTAGCGCAGAACGACTTTGGAACCGGGGGCCAGAGATGTCTTCACATAAGATTGAACCTTCAAACCGCGCGCCACGGCTTTGCGGGCCACCAGACCGGCCCCCAGAAGAACGGACGGGTTGGAGGTGTTGGTGCAGGAGGTGATCGCCGCAATGGCCAGACAGCCGTCGCCGAACCTCTCCGGTCGGCCGAAAAGATTCACCTCGTAGGCTCTGGAGTTGACCGGATGGCAGACCGGCGACCGCATGGTCTGCGAGCCGGACTCATCGTGGAATTGCGACAGATGCGCCAGATCGGCATCGCGGTCGTAGTCGCATCCGAGCACGCCCGCAAAAGCACCCTTCAAATCGGGCAGCACGATCCGGTCTTGGGGCCGGGCGGGCCCGGCCACCGACGGCGCGACGGTGGACAGGTCCAACTCCAATACCTGGCTGTATTCCGGATTTTCCGTGCCGCTGTAAAAAAGTCCGTTGGCCTTGGTGTAAGCCTCGACGATCTTCGCCTGGTCTTTGCGGTTGGTCAGTTTCAAGTAGTCGACGGTTTTCTCGTCCACCGGAAAAAAGCCCAGGGTAGCCCCGTATTCGGGCGTCATGTTGGCGATCGTGGCACGATCCGGGACGGTCAACTTCTTCATTCCCGGTCCGAAATATTCGACGAACTTCTCGACCACGTTGTGTTTTCTGAGCATCTCGGTGACCACCAACACCAGGTCGGTGGCGGTCACCCCGGGTTTGAGCTCGCCGGTCATGCGCACACCGATCACCTGGGGAATCGACATGTAGTAAGGCTGGCCGAGCATGACCGCTTCGGCCTCGATGCCGCCGACCCCCCAGCCCATGACCCCGATTCCGTCGATCATCGTCGTGTGGGAGTCGGTTCCCACCAAAGTGTCCGGGTAGGCCTGAAGCGTGTCATCATTTCCTTCGGTGACCACCACCCGGCCGAGATATTCCAGGTTGACCTGATGGCAGATGCCGGAATTGGGCGGCACGACTCTGAAATTGTCGAAACTCTTCTGAGCCCACTTGAGGAGGGCATACCGTTCGCCGTTGCGCGCGTACTCTCTGTCCACGTTCTTGGTCAGGGCCCTTTCGCTGCCGTAGTAATCGACCTGGACGGAATGGTCCACGATCAAGTCCACCGGTACCAGGGGGTTGATCTTCACCGGGTCCCCCCCCAGTTCCTTGACGGCATCGCGCATGGCGGCCAGATCGACCACGGCCGGAACACCGGTGAAGTCCTGCATCAACACCCTGGCCGGGTGGTAGGGGATTTCCACCGGAGTGCTGTAGGTTATCTGCCAGCGGGCGATATTGAGCAGGTCTTCCTCCCGCACGATGCGGCCGTCGAGTTTTCTCAGCAGGTTTTCAACCAGAATGCGGATGGAAAACGGCAGCCGGTCGATGTCCGCCACGCCGTTTTCCTGCAGCTGTTTGATGTCCGCAATGCTGTATTGCCGGCCGTGAACGGAGATCCGTCGCATAAAATCCTCTCGGTTCATAAGCACTCCTCGTTGGTTTGACGGGTAGCTCGAGGGCCCTATGGGCCGCCACAGTGCATGAAAATGACGCGCCGGAGCCCGGATGAGCGGTTGCGAATAGCGGCTGACTGTCTGAGCCGCCTACGGGGTCTTAGACCGGACCCTATGCCGATACCGCATGAAAGGTACAACCTTGGTGACCAAACCCGACCCCCTTGTTTGATGACGGGCCTGGCCCGGGCTTAGACCCCGTTGACGGCAAGTTTCAGCCGTCTTTCGAAACCGTTCATCCGGGCGGAGGTGCCCACCTTTTTCCGTATTACATTCTATTTTCGTGTTAAACGCTCATAGCCTCTTGGGCCACCACGGTGCATTCGATGATGAACCGGAGCAGAATTCATTTCGCCACTCTAAATCCGCAAACGCACAATAGACTGACCAGATCAGGCTTCGCCCCTGACTTTCTTGATAATTTTTGGAATAAAGAATGAAAAGCCAAACAATGCAAGCGAGAAAAACACCTTGAACGAGATCAGCTGCCCCCAGTCGCCGGACGTCCAGACCTCCTTGAGCGTTCCGATGAAAAAGGTGAAGATAAACGTTCCGACGACAATGCCCAATCCCGTCCCGGCGACATAATCCCAAAATCGCACACGCGTCAGGCCCATGCCGAAATTCAAGGGAGTGAAAGGAAAGTAGACCAGCCGCAGGTAGAGCACGGTGGCAAACCCGTTGCGTTCGATGGCCTCGTCATACTTTTTCAATCGATCACCGACCAGAGAAGCGGCAAATTC
>JAQAZR010000016.1:0-7363 GCA_032127235.1 Deltaproteobacteria bacterium | reverse complement strand
CATGCCGCCCAGGACCGGAAGTTTCTCGAAAATGGTGACCGCGTAACCTTCGATGGCGAGAAAATACGCACAGGTCAGACCCGCCGGACCGGCACCGATGATGGCCACCTTCTCGAGCCGGGCCTCTTTTTTCTCCGGCGTGAACGGTTGATCCGTTTGACGGTCCCAGTCGGCCAGGAACCGGTGCAGATTCATAATGGCCAATGGCTCGTCCACTTCCGTGCGGGTGCAAGCGCCCTCGCAGGGATGGTGGCAGACCCTGCCGCAAACACCCGGAAAGGGGTGCTCTCTTTTAAACAGTTCGACTGCCTCGCGGTATTTGCCGGCGGTGATCAGAGCGATGTACCCCTGAACGCTCACGTGCGCCGGGCAGGTCGCCCGGCACGGGGCGGTGCCCCGTTTTGTGATGGCGTAACCGCCCGGGATGGCCTGAGCGTACTTCTTGAAGGCAGCCTTCCGTTTCGAAAGCCCTTCGTCGTATTCGCTCGAAACTTCGATCGGGCAGACCTTGGCGCACTCACCGCAGCTGGTGCACTTGTCCAGATCGACGAAGCGGGGCTGCTGGCGCACGTGGGCCTTGAAATGCCCCGGTTCCCCGTCGAGCCCGAAAAGTTCGGTATTTGTCAGAATTTCGATGTTCAGGTGCCGGCCGACCTCGACCAGTTTGGGAGAGATGATTCACATGGCGCAGTCGTTCGTTGGAAACGTCTTGTCGAGCTGCGACATCAGACCGCCGATGGCCGAGGATCTTTCGACCAGGTACACATAGTAACCGGAGTTGGCCAGATCCAGAGCGGATTGCATGCCGGCGATCCCTCCGCCGAGCACCATCACCGCACCGACCGGTTGGGTGTCCTTGTTAATGGTAGCGTCCATGATGCCTCCCTATAATTTTTCCAGAACTTCCGGGAGCTTGTGCTCCCAGCCGATGGTCGACAGAAGAACCCCTTTGAACCCTTCATTCCTGAACGCCGAAACGAGTTCGGCCGCTATCCGGATGCACTCACGGACCTTGTCCGGTGCCCGTTGGAGCCGCTCGATCAGCGTCCCCGGGATGGCGACGTTGGGCATGTTGCGTTCGATATAACGGGCCATACCCAGAGATTTGAGCAATAAGACGGTCGGTATGAGAATGGTCTTGTGCCGATCGATGCGCTTGAGATAGGGCGCGAGCAGTGCGGTGTCGAACACCGGCGGGGTAATGAAAAAGCGGGCGCCGGCCTCGGCCCGTTTCGCCATCTCGGCCAGCTCGAGCTCGGGCGACTTGCCCTTGGCACCGACGTCGGCGGTCGAACCGACCAGAAACCGGGGGGATCCGGCCAGTTCGATACCCGCCATGTCGCGCCCCTCCTGCAGGCTCCGGATCGCCTGCAGCAGTTCAATCAGATCGATGTCGTTGACGGCCCGCGCCTGATGGTGGTCGCCGAAACTCGGGTCCTCGCCGCCAACCGCCATGACGTTCTCGATCCCGAGAGCATTGGCGGCGAGAAGGTCACCCTGCAGCGCCAATCGGTTGCGGTCCCGGCAGCAGACCTGCAGCACGGTTTCCAGCCCCTCGTTCCGCAAAATCATGCTTCCGCCCAACGAGCTGATGCGCATCACGGCATTGCTCATTTCCGGCACCACGAAGGCATCCACCTGCCCTCTGACCCTCTTGGCGTTGGCCAGAAAAGCGGAAACATCCGCCCCTTTGGGCGGCTCCATTTCTGCGAGAACGGCAAATTCCCCGGTGTCGAATTTGCTTTTCAATGTCATGGGCATTCCTCCCGGTTCAGAGGTTAGAGAGGTGGTCGGCTATCGGGAAATTAGCTGAACGGAAAGAGGATGAGGTCGATGACCGAAGCCGTCTGTTATCGACAACAGAGCAACAGCTGTGCCGAATCGGTCTATCCGATCGAAAAAGAAACATTAAATTTTAATTTCAGCCTGTTACGGTTTCAGAATTTTGGTGAGCATGAGAGCGAAAGCGATTGACCCAGTGATCAAGATATGCCATTATGGCATATCTTGAATTTAATTTCATTGATTCTAATTAGTTGTGAAACTTATCCATTTTGGACTATTCCGGAATGGAGTAGCCTGCCACACAAAACCTTAACACCCGGATGGGGTTTGGAGGAAGTAATGGGCCCGCGGATTATCGTGATTGACGACGACCGGGACTATCTGGAAGTGATGAAGGGCCGGCTTCTTGCGGCCGGTTTTCCAGGGGTGGAACTGGAGGACGATGCCCGGAAAGCGGCATCTCGTTTCGAATCGGAAGAATTTTTTGATATTGCCCTGATCGACATGACGATGCCCGAAATGGACGGACTGGCGCTGCTGGAAATCATCAAAAACCATAACCCCGGCACCGAGTGCATCATGGTGACGGCGGTCAACGACGCCCGCACGGCCATGCAATGTCTGCGCAAAGGGGCTTACGACTACCTGGTCAAACCGGTGGCGCCGGAGGACCTGGCCATATCGCTCGGCAGGACCCTGGAAAGAAAGCGTCTGCTCGACATCCTGGCGATCGAAAAGAGCCGGGACCTGCCGCAATTGTCGAACCCGGCCCTTTTTGCACCGATCATCACCCGGTCGCACCCGGTTCTGCGGGTACTCAAACAGGCCGAACTTCATGCCGGCAGCGACGTGCCGGTCCTCATCACCGGAGAGAGCGGGACGGGAAAAGAGCTTCTGGCCCGCGCCATCCATGCCGCCAGTCCCCGCGCCGCGCAAGCCTTTACCCCCGTCAACATGGCCTCGCTGACGGCCGGGCTCTTCGAGGCCGAGTTTTTCGGCCACACCCGCGGCGCCTTTACCGGCGCTGAAAAGGAACGGGCCGGCTATCTGAAACAGACCCACCGGGGAACCATGTTCTTGGACGAGATCGGCAACATGCCGCTCGAAATCCAGGGAAAACTGCTGCGGGTGCTTCAAGACGGGCAGTATGCCAAGCTGGGAACCAGCGAACCCCAAAAAGTGGATGTACGGTTCATCGCGGCCACCAACGAAAATTTGGCAGAAATGATGTCCAGGCGAATGTTCCGCAAAGACCTGTATTACAGAATCCACGGCGGATGGCTGCACTTGCCGCCCTTGCGAAAGAGAAAAGAAGACATCCCACTGCTCGTCGGACACTTCTTGAAGGAGTACTGCGCGCCGGAACCGCCCTGCGGCATCGAAGAAGCCGCCCTGTGCGTGCTGATGGAGTATGAATTTCCAGGCAATATCCGCGAGCTGCGTTCCATCGTTCAGTCGGCGGTCAACCTGGCTCAGGGCAAATCGATCTCGGCCTATTGCCTGCCGGATCATTTACGAAAACCTGAAACCGTCATGAGCTGCGCGCACGAATCGCAAGCGGATGTGACCATACCGCTGGCCGAAGTGGAGAAAAATCACATCCTGCAGGTCTATCGACACTTGAATCAGAACAAATCCCATACTGTGCGGCTTCTGGGAATCGGAATGAACACCTTGAGGCGAAAATTGAAAGCGTACGGAGAGGCGTAAGACAGGCCTCTTGCGATTGCCGCCAATGACCGTCGATTTTCTACCGGGAATGGCTCTTTTTCGGGTCTCCCCCGGTTTTTGCGACCTCTTTGGCGCGCTTTCATCCTAGCCGTATGAAACCGGAGCAACCGCCGGCGGTCAACTGGTCAAAGGTCGAAATATCCGGAAGACCCCTTTTTCGCATTTTTAGCCTCAATTGCCGGATTGGCCTGATCTGTTGAAAATCACCACAGGCATGTTGCATAATCCGACATCGATTATAACAATATAATAATATTGTGAAAATTTTCTTCGGGCTTGCGTAAAATGCCTTTTCCAGACACCGACTGTTGAAAATCCCCACTGCCGCACCAATTGCCCGCATCAAGACGGGCTGCGCCTCTTTATAAATTTATTATTTAATTACAATAGGTTAAAAAAACCTGAGCGTTCACTCTTCTATTGGCACATGCTTTGCTCTATTGAAGAATCAATTAGAAAATCAAATCACTTTACCAAAGGAGCAAGTCAAATGGAAAAAAAGGCACCAAAAAGCCAAAGGGGTCAGCTCGGATATGGTTCCTCCTACCGAAAAGGGCAGCGGACGGATCTCGGTCAACGCGAAGCCATCGACACAGTGCTGGGTGGGCAGGTGTGGCTGATCAAACCCGACAAAGAAGCCCACGCGCCGCACCCGTGCCTGTGGATGCAAGCCGGTGTAGTCGATCATAAAAACTGCAACAACTACTATGACTGCACCACCTGTAAATATGATTTCGGGATGCACTTGCAGGTGGAAAAGGGTAAACAGGTGAGCTGGCAGGATGCCATGCGCACGAGACCCGCACTGGAAAGAGTCTGCCGGCATAGTTTAACCAATCGCATTTCAAAGCGGGCATGCGCCTACGACTACCAATGTGCCTCCTGTGATTTCGACCAGTTTTTCGAGGATGTCTGGACCCCGAAGACCAAAAGCCTGCCGCAGGAAATTCAGGCCGTCAAGGGATTCGATGTGCCGATGGACTATTACTTCCACAACGGCCACACATGGGCCCGGATCGAAAGCGGCGGCTTCATTCGTGTCGGCCTGGACGATTTTGCCCTCAAACTGCTGGGTCGGGCCGATGCACTCGACCTGCCGCTGATGGGGAAGGAACTGGACCAGGGTCGTGTCGGCTGGGGGCTCAAGCGAAAAGACAACCTGGCGGATGTCCTTTCTCCAATCAACGGGGTTATCGTCGAGGTCAACACCAACGTGCTGGAAAACCCGGGCATCGCCAACCGCGAGCCTTACGGCGACGGATGGTTGTTCATGGTTCGGACTCCCAACATCAAGGGCACGGTCAAACAGCTCATGTCCGATGCCGGAAGCCTCGAATGGATGAACACCGAGGTCCGGACACTGGAGGCCATGATCGAGGATACTGCCGGTCCGCTGGCAGCCGACGGTGGCTATCTGCAGGAGGATGTCTACGGCAATCTGCCCGATCTGGGCTGGAACAATTTAACAAAAACATTTCTGAGAACCTGATCACGGCGACACACCAACCCATGCAGTGCCTGAAGAGGAGATATTCCGAAACAACATGACACCGTTTCTGATGCGCGGGTAGACGTCGATAGCTTCAGGCACTACGAAACCATTTTGGCACGATTCACGGAAAATGAAGACAAAATCAACACCGCCCGACACCGCCAACGAGGGAACGCCGCCTGCCTGCATCTGGATGCAGGCAGGCGTCGTGCCCCGCAAGTCTTGCCGCCTCAATTATCAGTGCACGGCCTGCCGCTACGACAAGCGGATGCGACAGGCGGCCCGCGAGAACCGTAAAATGCGGGCACAGGGGATCACGCCACCAGGCCGGCGGGCAGGCATCGTCTCCTGGAAGGACCGTCTCAGGGAGCTGCCGCCTTGGAAAAGGCCCTGCCTGCATTCGCTGAAAGGACGCATCGAGTTCAGAGCCTGCACGCATGACTATAGCTGTTCCGACTGCGAATTCGATCAATACTTCTATGATCAGTTTACGGTCCATGCGGTGGTCAAACCAGTGAACGAACTCGATATCGAGGGTTTCAAGATCCCACAGGGATACTACCTGCACCGCGGCCATGCCTGGGTCAAACTCGAAGAGGATAATACCGTGCGGGTCGGTCTGGATGAATTTGCCGCCCGCACCTTCGGCCCTTTTTTACGCATCGACACACCGTTGCTGGGTCAAAAATTAGAGCGGGAGCATCCTGATATCAGCTTGACCCGCGGCGACAAGGCGGCCCAGGTCCTTTCACCGATCAGCGGGGTCATCACAGCGACCAACCCATCGATGTTCGGGGATGCGAAAGCCTTCGATTGCAATGCGTACACGGATAACTGGCTCGTTCGGGTCCATGCCGCCGACTTGCGCCGGGATTTGAAGCATCTGATGATCAGCGATGAAGCGGCAACGTTTTTCGAAAAGGAAATCGAACGCCTCTACCAGGTCATCGAAGAAACGGCCGGACCGCTGGCCGCCGACGGTGGTCGTTTGACATCGGACATCTATGGCAAACTGCCGCAGCTCGACTGGGAAAAACTCGCGCAGATTTTTCTGCGCACGTGATTGAAAACAATTTGGGCATACGCCTCTCAAAAAAAATCTCCTCTGCGAATTATCTGCAAGCACAAGTCGACACTCAAATTCCCACCCATAATCCTTGACAAAAAATAGCGTGTCGTATTAGGTTTTTTTCAGTTACAGTTTGAATCAGTATGCTGAAGCTGCGGTTTGCCATACCCTCCTTCTCATCCACGTTTCTATCGCTGCAATTTTTCATTCCGGAAGAAGAAAATGTCTCAAAAAACCACGCGCAAGCAACCGAAAAGCAGTCTAAAAGAATTAGAAGCTGAAATTGAGAGGCTTCAACATATAGAAGCGGAACTGAAGAGAAGTTTGCAGTTTACCGAGTCTTTGCTTTCAGCCGTTCCGATTCCCGTATTTTTCAAGGACGCAGAGGGCCGCTACCTGGGCTGCAACCGGGCGTTTACCGAAATCGTAGGTGTAACACCCGACGAGATAAAGGGCAAAAAGGTCCATGAGGTGTGGCCGAGTGAACATGCCGAGATGTATCACCAAAAAGACCTCGAGGTGATGGATAATTTAGAGCATCAGACGTACGAATACGTCGTGAAGGATAAGAACGGGACTGACCGTTCAGTCATTTTCAGCAAGGACGTCTTTCTTGACGAAAAGGGGAAAGTCAATGGATTGGTCGGGTCGTTTGTCGATATTACCGAGCGAAAACGGGCCGAGGAGAAATTGCGTGAAAGTGAAGCATTTCTAAAACAATTGAATGAAACTTTAGAAAATCGGGTAAAAGAGCGCGTTAAGGAACTGAATTGTCTTTATGGTATCTCTGCGCTTGGATATAAACCGCAGGTGAGTTTGGCGGAAAACATCCAGGGCATCGTAAACCTCGTCCCGCCAGCTTGGCAATATCCGGATGTGACCTGTAGCCGGATAATCCTGGAGGGCGAAGACTCTAGAACCCTGAATTTCAAAGAAACTCCCTGGAGGCAATCTTGTGAGATCATTCTCAATAACGAAAACATCGGACGCGTAGAGGTGTTCTACCTGAAAGAAATGCCGGAACGCGACGAGGGTCCTTTCAACGCTGAGGAGAGATTGCTGATTGAGGCCATAGCGAAGCATGTGAGCCGAAATGTTGAACGCCATCGGTCCGAGGAAAGCATCAAGTCGCTGAGCGGGGAACTGATACGGATACAAGAAGGTGAACGGCATAGAATCTCTCGTGACTTGCACGACAAAGTTGCTCAAGATCTCGCATCGTTGAAGATTGCCATCGAAACGCTTTTTCGCGATATACCGGCAATCGTTCGTTCCCAAACGCTCAA
>JAQAZR010000015.1:0-5054 GCA_032127235.1 Deltaproteobacteria bacterium | reverse complement strand
CCGCACGACCGCCGTATTGCCCGTAACGCGGATATCGGCCCCCATGCGTCGCAGTTCGCTGACATGAATGAAACGGTTTTCGAAAATAGTTTCCGAAATGACGCTCAGGCCGTTGGCCACCGACATCAGGACCATGAACTGAGCCTGCATGTCCGTCGGAAAGCCTGGATACGGCTGCGTCCTGACATCAACACTGTTGAAAGCGTCACCGCCGGCGACCGTCAGACCATTGTCTTCGACGCTGATTTTGGCTCCGGCGAGCTTTAGCTTGTCGATGCAGGCTTCAAGATGTGCCGGTTCACAGCCGCGCAGCGTGACCTGCCCCCGCGTCAGGGCCGCAGCGACCATGAAGGTGCCGGCTTCGATCCGGTCGGGAATGACGGTGAATGTGGTCGGATGCAAAGCGTCGACTCCCTGGATCGTAACAATCGACGTTCCGGCCCCCTCGATGCGGGCTCCCATCCCGGTCAGCACGTCTGCCAGTGCAACGATCTCAGGCTCACGCGCCGCGTTTCTGAGAACCGTCGTGCCGTCAGCCAGGACAGCCGTCATCATGAGGTTTTCCGTACCCGTGACGGTGGGAATGTCGAAATAGATGTCGGCACCGGTGAGCCGATCGGCTTTGGCCTCGACGTAACCGTGCTCAAGATCGATGACAGCGCCCAACGCCGCCAGCCCTTTTAGGTGCAGGTTGATCGGGCGGGCGCCGATGGCGCATCCGCCCGGCAGCGACACCCGGGCCCGTTTCAATCGGGCTACCAGCGGCCCTAAAACCAGTATCGAGGCCCGCATCTTGCGCACGATATCATAGGGTGCTTCGGAGTTGTTGAGCCCGGCGGCATTGATCCGCACTGTGTCGCCGGATCGTTCGACCACGGCGCCAAGGTGTGTCAGAAGCTGGCGGGTGCTGTCGATATCCCGCAAGTCCGGTACGTTGTTAAAGGTGTTCCAGCCGTCGGTCAGAAGGGCCGCCACGAGAACCGGCAGTGCGGCATTTTTGGCACCGCTGATCTTGACCTCACCGCTCAGCGGTCTTCCGCCCTCCACTACGATTTTATCCATATAAATTTTTCTCCGAAAAATTTATGGAAAAAAACTTCAAGCTCCGCCCGACAATGGGCACAGAATTTCTTACCACAAAGATTCGCCCCGCCTGAGACTGAAGGTGCCGTCTTTGGCGCAAAACGATAGCATGTTTTCGAACAGAATAGTCATGGCTCTGGTTCGGGCCAGCACGGTGCATAAAAATGACGCGTCGGAGCCCGGATGGGCGGTTGCGAGCGGCGGCTGACTGTCTGAGTCGCCTACAGGTTCTTAGACCGGACCTGATGTAGATGCCGCTTGAAAGGTACAACTTTCAGACTGAATCCGAACTTATTATTTAATGACGGGTCTGGTCCGGTCTTAGAGCCTGTTGCGGCGAGTTTCAGCCGCCGTTTGCAACCGTTTATCCGGGCGGAGACGACTACCCTATTATTATCTTGTTAAAATCACAACGGGGAGAAAAAAAAGCGCTTGCCTCTTAGAGTCGAATTTAAAGGCAAGCGCTTGAAAATTTTATCAATTTTACAATATTAGGATCAGTGATGGTGGCTGCCCTTGCCTTTGCTTGAGTCCACGACGGCCTTGATGACACAATATGTCATTCCGAGTCCGATGATGGTCAGCGCGTACCACAGCCCTCCGTGAAAAACCATATGGCCCATATCCCAGATCCATTCGAAACTAAAGGGAAACATCTATCTCCTCCTGTGCTCTCAATTTAAGCCTGTACCGGTTGCAATTCCCCCTCCGGGGCGTCTGCCACCGAAGCGGTTCTACTCTCGGACGATGCGGCCTCTCCGGTCGGCGCCTCGATGGGATTGAGTTCCGCTTCTTGAGGAAAAACAGGCAGGTACCGGTAGGAGAGCGCAACCAGGATGATGCCGTAGGCCACCGGCAGAAGCGTGGTGGCGACTTCCTGCCAGCTCGGGTAATACAGGACCCATTTGATAAAGGGCATCACCGGCACTGCCAGCACCTGAAGCACCATCACCCAACGGTTGAGGCTGACACCGATCACGCCCAGAATCACGGCCAGCCAGAGCATCTTGCTGTTTTCACGGGTCTTTTTGAAAACCAGCAGCAAGGCCGGCAGCCAGCCGCAGATGACAATTTCGAGTACCAGGATCCAGTAACCGTACAGGCCATTGTTGGTGTAAAAATCACTCAGCACGAAGCCTTTGGCCGGCGCGGTAACCATGGCCCAGTAAATGGTATCGGCGGTCTTGGCGATGCAGTAGGTCAACATCATCCAGCCGGATATCTTGGCCAGCAACCAGACCACATTGTCCTTGACCAGTTTTTTACCGGTTACGGCCTCCGTAATTTTTGTGAGCAGAATGGTGAAAGCGGGTCCGTAGGCCGCCGCAGACCAGGTAAAGAGGAAAAAAGTAAACGGCCAGATAAGGATATGCTCCCGAAATCCGAAAGGGCGACCGAAAAGTACGCCGGCCACGCCGCCTAGCGACCCCTGGTGGAAAAAGGACAGGAAAGCGCCGGTGGCGGCAAAGATTGCCATGATCTCATGCATGTTGTGGCTGAGATTGTGAAAAAAGGGCACCCGGTCGAGCTGACGATTCTCGAGCACCAGTGGTATGTATTCAATACTCAAAACGAAGAAGTAACAGGTCAGACAAAAAGCCACCTCGGTCAGCATCGAATGAACGTTGGCATGCCAGAAAATGAACCAGCCTCTCAGGGGTTGTCCGATATCGATAGCGAGAATCAACAGCGCCGAACTGTAGCAAATGAAGCCGATCAGGACCGCGAAGTTGATGATGTTCTTGAGCTGGTCCTTTCCGACGAGATACCTCAAGAAACCACTGAAAAAGGCCCCGCCGCCGAGAGCGATGACGGCCAAATCGGCCCAGATCCAGAGGGCAAAACCATAGGCATTGTTCATGTTGGTCTGGTTGAGGCCCTTCAACCAACAGAGCAACATGGCATATACGCCCCACAGCAGAACCAGGACGACCGGTGCCAGGCCGGCCATAAATTTCCATATTGGACAGCGGTTTACTCCCCTCGGTATCAATGCAGCGTCCATAAGTTCCATGCTCCTCGGTGTATTTTTGTTGAACCGGTTCTCGGCCTTGTTTCTGGTTGCCTTCAGAACCACCACGGCTGTTGCGGGCCACCCTCAGCCTAATCCCCTGATCAGGCTTTATCCTGTCCTGTCAAGTAATTATCCCCCAGGCGACGGACCCATTCCTTACTGGAATGGTAATAGACCTTCGGGTTGGTTCCCAGTTTCTCCAGCAACCGAAACACATTTTTTGCCTGGGGCTTGCCGCCATTGTGGTTGTCCGGCTGAGCCAGCTGATGGACCTTGTGGTCCGGGTTGTTCAAATCGCCGAAAACGATGGCCTTGGCCGGGCAAGCCTGGGTGCAGGCCGTCTGATAAGCGTCCTCCGATAGATGTTCTTCGCCCTTGAAGTCGGCGCGCGCCTTGGCCAGTTGATAGCGATGAAAACAGAAGCTGCATTTTTCAACCACACCGCGCATGCGCACCGAAACATTCGGGTTCAGGGATTTCTCCATGCCATCCGGCCATACCGGGTCATACCAGTTGAACTGCCGCACATGATAAGGGCAGGCCGCCATGCAGTACCGGCAACCGAAACAACGGGTGGGAATCTGGCTGACGATACCGGTGTGGGAATCGTAGTCCGTGGCGGTCGCCGGGCAGACCGACACACAGGGCGAATGGCCGTGGTGCCCTTCGCAGTGTTGGCAGGGCCGCGGCAAAAAACTACTTTCCACGTCCGGGAAAGGTTTGTTGTTGCTTAGCTTATAGACGCGCATCCACGTGACACTGATCAGCTTATCGGTTTCGTCTTCCCGGAACGGGACATTGTTTTCAGCCATACAGGCGACCATGCAGGATCCGCATCCAGTGCACTTGTCCAGATCGATGACCATTCCGAATTTGTGAGCTTTTTCTGCTTTCATCTAAACCTCATCGCCGGTGTGAAGTGGTAAAGTGCCGGTACAGCGCGGCCACTGACCGTCGCCTGAGCATTTCCTTAGGCCTTGTCGAGTTTGGCCATTATGCCCCAGACGGCGTCGTAGCCGGTGGCGGCATCTTCAACGGATCCGATCAGGGCATTGACGTTTACGCCCTTGCCGGCCAGAAACTTGCTGTGAGCCGTGTGCCCCAATCCCTTGGGCAACGCCGCCACTCCCGGCATGATACCTTCGAACAGATGCACCCGCACTGTGGCCGTGCCGAACGGGGTCGTCAATTTGGCGGTCTGCCCTTCCTCCAGGCCTAATTTACCAGCGGTGGCCGGATTGACCTCAATGAAAACATCGTTCTTTATCAAAACCGTGTCGGGAACGATTTTTATGACAAACGGCGGGTCGCCGATATAGCCGTTCCACAGTTGCATGGTGTCATAAGGCACCAGCACCAAAGGCAGGGCGGCTTTATCGCCTTGCGGTTCGATTGGAGCAAAGGGGGGGAACGCGTCAATTTCGGCATTGGTGAATTCGAAGCGGGAGGACTTGGTTTCGAAGTTCGAGGGCCGTCCCGCCGCCCCGAACGCCTCGTCGGTCCAGTACCCTTTTTCCTCGAGAACGGGCCACATGTCGCCCAGAGTCTCTTTGAGGCAGGTCTGATAATCGTCCCAGGGGAAGGCCGCGGAAACTGTTTTTCCCTGGCTGCGGGCCAGTTCGATCACCACATCCCCGATGTGCCGCGTGTTGAAAAGCGGCTCGACCGCGGGCCGGGTCAAGTTGACCACCGGTCGCGGGTATCCGGCCGTTATCGGCCGATCTTCGTATTGCTCGAGAGAACTGTGGCTCGGTAAAATGAAATCGGCCAGTTCGGCCGTTTCATCCAGGTAGGAAGAAAAGCTGACAACCATGGGGATTTTCTTGACGGCATCGATAAACGCCTTGCTGTTCGGCAGCGAGAAACACGGATTGGCGTTGGCGACGAAGAGCACCTGTACCGGCGGTTCCGTGCTCGAATTGACGGCTTCCGGAAGCCGATTCAGCAGATAACGGGC
>JAQAZR010000014.1:0-5880 GCA_032127235.1 Deltaproteobacteria bacterium | reverse complement strand
TCTACGCTCAGGATCTTGCACTTGCCCATTACGGTGCGGTTCGAATCAACGAGTATTACACCAGCCATTACGTGGACCATACGCCCTTATCGCATCCGGAGCGAGGCATTGTTCTCGCTTCGCGCCAGAATCTCTCCATGTCCGGTCGGCATCCCTGGTGTGTTGTCGGCGCCTTGGGTAAAGGGGTGGGATTCGCAAGCGATGCGCTTCAGTTTCACGGACTTGCCACCCGCGCAGGACAGGTGCCCGTGGGGCTGACCGAAGGGCTGGGCATCGTTCGGCGACAGCACGAGCACGCCATGGCCGTGATCCAGGATGCCCCGGTGCAACTGGGGCGGGGCGAAGTGATCGAAAGGGGCTTCTTCGGCTGGTTTGAAGCCGATCATCCTGAGGCGACCTCTGCCAATGATCTTGTTTTCGTTGATAAAGCCATGGGGTTGCCTGAAGCGGTGCCGGCATTCGACACAAATGCGCCTTGCGGCTCAGAACCGCCAGCGAGTCTGTTCGCTTTCGCCCCCTTGTTAAACGCCCAGGATCTGACTGAAGCCGACATCGCAGATCACTTCGGTACCGAGCTGCGTACGGTTGAAAGGGAGGATGGCAAAATTCTCTCCTTCTTCGCCGGCACGAACCGCCACGTGGTGTTGAAGGCCAAGGAGCTGAGCGTTCTGCGGCCCCACGTGCAGATCCTCCGAACCGGTCACCGTTTGGTTCCCGAAGAGGCGGCGCTCACCTCCAACACCTGGATGGGGGGTGTGTTCCACGCTATGGTAACCCAGGGCCACGTCAGTATCAACCGCTTCCTTTCCACGCCCCACAGCTATCTGAGCCTTTTTCGAGGCAACGGCCTTCGTCTTTTCGTGGAAATGGCCGACGGCTGGCACCTGCTGGACGTGCCCTCCGCCTTTGAGATGACGCCTGAGAGCAGCCGTTGGATTTACAAATATCCGGCCGGGCTTATCGACATCCGAAGCGCTGCCCCCGTCGACGGCCACGAATTGACCTTCTCGGCAGAGGTTTTGTCCGGCGCCCCTCTGCGCTTTTTCTTGTCATGGCATGTGGCCCTCAACGGCGACGACGGAAGCAGTGCCGTACCCGTCCGATACGTGGAGAATGAGAAAGACGTGTTCGTTCAACCACCCCCCGAATCCGATGTGGGCCGCCGCTTTCCGGAAGGTGGTTTCCGAATCGTCCCCGTTGACGGCACGGTCATGGAGCAAATCGGAAGGGACGAGATGTTGTTCGCAGACGGTATTTCCCGCCATCAGCCCTATCTCTGCATGATCAGCGAAGCGGCCGTTTCCATCGGTTTCCGGCTCAAGGGCTGTCTCATCTCCGAGGACCTGGAGACACGAGCAGCACAAAGCCATTCTCAATTCTGGACCGATATCACCGGAGACTTTCACCTCCATCCGCCCGCTGACTCTCCTCTATCCGATGCGGCGAAACAATTTGGAGAAATCCTTCCTTGGTTCATTCAGAACACCTTGATCCATTATCTGGCCCCGCGGGGCCCGGAGCAATACACGGGCGGCGGCTGGGGCACTCGCGATACCTCTCAGGGGCCGGTGGAGCTCTTACTGGGGTTGGGTCGCCATGAGCCCATCCGGGAAATCCTGATCCTTCTCTTCAAGGCCCAGAACCCCGACGGCGACTGGCCCCAATGGTTCATGTTCTTCGACCGGGAGCAAAACATCCGGGCAGGGGATTCCCACGGTGACATCGTGTTCTGGCCGCTGCTGGCTCTGGCGCAATACCTGGTTGCCTCGGAAGACGGAACCCTGCTTGACGAGATTGTGCCTTTCTTTCATCCGGAGGGCGAAAATCGGGCTGAAAAGGCCACCCTCTGGCACCATGTGGAGCGTGCACTGGCCGTCATCAGCAACCGGCTCATTCCCGGCACCAAGCTGGCGGCCTACGGCAATGGGGACTGGAATGACTCCATGCAGCCGGCTGATCCGACCATGCGGGAGCGACTTTGCAGCGCATGGACGGTGACGCTTCACTACCAGGCCCTCAATACGCTGGCGAAGGCCTTCAAACGGCTGGGCCGAAACGACCAGGCGAATCAATTTGCGGCCGCGGCCCGAGAAGTTCACGATCAGTTTCAGCGTCATCTTCTGAAGGACGGGACCTTGACCGGATTTGCCTATTTTCATGACGGCGACCGCATCGATTACCTCCTTCACCCGCGGGACAAGTCCACCGGCGTCTCCTACAGTCTCCTCCCGATGATCCATGCCATTATCAACGATCTCCTGACCCCGGAGCAGGCACGGAAGCATTTGGACATCATCAACACACACCTGCTCGGTCCCGATGGGGCCCGGCTTTTCGATCGGCCCTTGGAATACCGCGGTGGTCCCCAGAAGTTCTTTCAGCGCGCAGAAAGCGCTTCCTTTTTCGGCCGGGAAATCGGGCTCATGTACACCCACGCTCATCTGCGCTACGCGGAGGCCCTGGCGCGCTACGGTGATGCCGAAGGGTTTTTCCTGGCCCTGTGCCAGGCCAACCCCATCGGCATCCGCTCAATCGTTCCAGCCGCAACCCTTCGCCAGGCCAATTGCTATTACTCAAGCTCTGACGGTGCTTTTGCAGACCGATATGAGGCATTCCTGGAATATGACCGCGTGAAAAAAGGCGCCATCCCCCTCGACGGAGGATGGCGGGTTTATTCGAGCGGACCCGGCATCTGGACAAGGCTGATGCTGCAGTCTTTTCTCGGTTTTCGGTGGGAACGGTCCGCGCTGATGATTGACCCGGTGATTCCCAAGGAGCTCAACGGACTGCGGGTGGAGATGAAACTGGGCGGGATCTCGCTCGACGTGACCTATCACGTCGAGGGCACCGGCTGCGGCACCAAAGTGTTAAGACTCAATGGCGGCGAGCTTCCCTTCAGACGGGACGAAAACCCTTACCGCATCGGAGCAGCCCGTGTCCCCATGGCCGCCGTGCGGGAGCGGCTCACCACGGGAGCCAATCAACTCGCGGTTGACTTAGGCTGATTCGTTCCCAACCGGTCAAACCGCAAGATCGTAAGCCTTCGTGAGGATTTGACCCGTTTCAACGGGGGAGCAGGTCCAAAAGCCACCTTTTTCCAGCTCCAGCACCATGTCGTAGGGTTCCAGGTTTTCGCTGCTCTCTTCAAAGGTTACACAGCTGATGCCGTGTCGACTCAGCAGGCCCAGGACCCAATCGACCTGCTCCGGGGTGAGCGTCGTGCTCGGCTTTTCCAGAAAGGCGAAACGTGGACTGGTAAGCAGGACGCGGGCAAGAACCAGGAGTTGCTGCTCAGAAAGCGTCAGCACGCTTTCCCAGTTCTGCCGGGTGTTCATGCCGCCAAAACGCTTGGGTATGGAATCGATTTCCAGGCTCCGTAACCCCTCGAGAATACGTATCTCCGGGAATTCGTTGTTGAGCAGATCCTTCTCGCTCGGTTGAGCCTCTTCAGGCCAGGGCCGGATAAACAATTCACGCAGTGAACCAGGGGGCAAATAGGGCCGCTCGGTTACAAAAAGAATCTTTTCCAATGGGGGCCGGACAATATGCCCGTCGTTCACGTCCCAGAGCCCGGCCGTGGCGCGAAAAAGGGCCAATCTTGTCGAATCGTCCGATCCGCAGACCAAAACTTGCCTGCCATGGGGAATCTCAAGGGTCAGTTCCCTGACGAGGACCCGGTCGTTCTCCAGTGCCCGGAGCGTCACCCCTTTGTAAACCACCTGTTCATCGTCTTTGGTGCCCTGGCTGGCGGATATCTCCGCGGCCTTCGCCTGGCCGTTGGCCTCTGTCAGCGAGCTCAACCTGGCCAGCACGGCAGTAAAAGAGGAGATGGATTGAAACTGGGTGACGATCAAGGAAAACGCCCCCACTACATAGCCGAAGGCAATGGCCGACTGGGTAATCACACCGAACTGGACCTTTCCGTCGATGAAGAGCGGGGCAATGACCAGGGCCGGAATAATCTGAATCAGCCAGTTGTAGCCTGTGGTGCAGAAATTTACGTTTCGGCTTGTCTTGATAATATTCAAGAAATTCCCTGTCAGATCACCCAGGTTCCGGACGAGCAATCTTATCAGACGGCCTTCGTGCCGGCAAAGGGCGACCGGCTCGGCGTTTGATCTCAGGTGGATCAACGCTGCCCGGAAATTGGCCTCTTTGTCCGACTGGTCAAAGTTCAACCTTACCAACCGACGGCCGACGAAATAGGTCAAACAAGTGCCTGCTGCCGCGTATAAAACAGATACCCCAAAAAGCATGGGGCTGATGGACCAGAGTACCCCCGAGAAGGCGACAACCGTCAGGGTGCCGTTGAGCAGCATGAGCACGAAGGAGATGGTGGTGGCCGTAAATGCGCGGATATCTTCTGCGATACGCTGGTCCGGATTCTCGATCTCACCGGCCATTTTGAGGCGGTAATAGATCCGTTTATTGGCATAGACGAGGATGGTCCGGCGGGTTGCCCATTCCCGCCACATGAGCCCGAAACGCTCCTCGGTGTAACGGTAAAAGCCGCCGGTGAGCGTGGAGGCGGTGAACACACCGATGTA
Source organism: Deltaproteobacteria bacterium (assembly GCA_032127235.1). GTDB lineage: Bacteria > Desulfobacterota > Desulfobacteria > Desulfobacterales > SG8-13 > JARFQH01. The sequence continues at coordinate 1,333 of JAQAZR010000014.1, read as the reverse complement.
GAACAGTGCCATAAGGATAAAACCGCTTCGGTTGCGGTCTTCGATGGCGGTCATGAAGTCGCGGCCCACATAACTGTTGAGCACATTCAAGGCATTGATGCCCAGCATACACACAATGAGCAGTGCAATGAGCCACTTGGCCTTTCGGCCGACCTGTTCAGCGGTGAGGAAAATTTTCACCCAATGGGTGAAATGATCCCATGTCTCACGGTTGACCAAGACTTTTTTCCTCATGCTTGCGTCCGAAGGGGTGTGAACCTTTAAAGCCGTATTATAACAAAGCACTGAAAATACGACAAGAAAATTAGATGGGAGCGCTCCAAATAATTTAAGAGCTGCTATCTAATAAACTTATCGTCTCAATACCCGTTCGGACTTGAGGAAATTCTCAATGCCTTTTCATCAGAACCTGACCACCCCCTTTGCGGGACATTCCCGGCAGATGAATCCCTCCATATCGAAATCCCTCACCATCCGGCCGTTGATCTCAACTTGCCGGATGGGCCTGGACAAGGGCGGTTTCAAAAGAATTCCGCCGGCCGGTACAATCAAATCACCCGTTAACTTCAGTCGCAAAGTGTTCGGCTCTTCCAAACGCAACGAATAGGAGATTTTTCCGTAATAGGTGGGCAGGTTTTCCACCCCGACCTCATGCCCCTCCGTTAACCATTCCTGCACCACGCCGCCCGCAATGACCAGGGTCTTGTCCTCCTCTCTCTCGTAGACGAACAGACTGCGGAGAGCCAAGATATATTCAGCGCTGATCCACGTGTGCGGCAGATCGCCCATAAAGCTGGGGCTTGAAGGATCGCGCCAGGATATCTCGGGCCATTGGTTCCAGGGCAGGATGCGCCGGTCGGCGAGCATGAATTCCAGAAGCTCCATGGCTTCTGCACGTTTGCCGAGCCTCACCAGCGCCCCGATGATCCGGATCTCATAGGCGCTGTAGTTGTTCCAGGCCACACGGCCGCTTTTACGCTCCCGGAATCCCGCCAGGTATTTGTCAAAGGTGTTGTCGGTTTCTGCCCGAGGCAAAAGACTCAGCTCGTCCAGCAAGGCCACGGCGATGGCGGTCGCCGTCGGGTCGAAATCGCCGTGCTCCACGGAGCCGGGAATGAAGGTGAGGCCATGCCGGGTTATGGTGGCTGCAAGAGACGCCCTCACATCCTCCGAAAAGTCCTGTTTGAGGCGAGCCAGACGCGCGGCTTCCGTGTCGTCTCCCAGGACTTTCGCCATCTGCGCTGCATCCCCGAAGCCTCGGATGGCCCAGAAATCGTCCCAATAGGCGTGGACCGGATGGGCCATGTAGCCTTCATGGCTCATGGATTCAGGC
>JAQAZR010000013.1:0-3645 GCA_032127235.1 Deltaproteobacteria bacterium | reverse complement strand
GCCGTCCTTTACGGGAACGTTTATGACCAGGCACTTGAGCTCGCTTTTATTCTCTTTGGTGTAGAAGGGGTCGATCGTATTGATGACACCGGCAAACACATCACCGAGCAAATCGTCCAGATTTCTGTTGTACACTTGGCCCGGCCCCACGGAAACCTGCACGTGCCCTTTCAATGTCGATGCCAGCTTTGCCGGCGACCGGCCCGAAGCTTGCAGATTTGCGACGACCTCCGTCCGACCGCCTTTCAGATCCTCCTTTCCGGAGACGGAATTGAGCAGCTCGCCAAGATCGAAGCCGGATGCGTTAAGGTTGGCCGAAAGCTTGATATTCGCCCGACCCAACCCGTCCGCATTACCCTCAAGATTGATGTCGGTCCCGGCGATGTGCATTTTTAACGGCTTCAGGGCGAGTCGCCCGCCGGTGAGGACGACGTCGGTTTGCAGGTTCTGAATAATCAAATTCCGTGCGGTCAAAAGTTTTTCGATCGAAATGGTCAGGTTGATGTCGGCCATGTCGAGCGGAGGAATGGCGAGGGACTGAGTGGGTATTAACCGACCCTCGGCACCGGAGACCTTGGCCTTTTCCACCGCTTTTTTCTCGCTGCCACTCAGTTCGGCCATGTCGATGAGTTTTGCCGAGACAGTTCCGTTAATCTTGGGTCGCTTGGCTTCAAAGTCGGCTGTGAAGTTGCCGGTGAAAGAACTTTTTCCGAGAACGGCGTTAAAGTCATCCACACTGATCAGTTGACCGGAAGCCGCAATGTTTGCCGCGATCGTGACCGGCGGCAAATCCGGCAGGGATGCCTGGAACAGTTTCCCTACAACCTTAGGATCCGGGATATCGGCCCGGGCTTTCCCTTTAACGATTATTCCCTTAGCGTCTTTGGAAGACAGGCCATCAAAATTTAGTTTCGCTGCAGAGATGTCTGCCTGACCTTCGATGGCGACGGCATCTTTTTTGCCGGCGATACCCTCCGCAAGTCTCACGTCGCCTCCCAGTTTCACAGGAATATCGTTCAGGTTGGCCTCGAGACGCCCCGCGTAGCCACCCGTCAGCCGTTCCCGGATCATCAGTTTAGCGACCTCCAGTCGCCAAGCGTTTCCGGACGGATGTTCACGGAACACGACCTGGCCGCCTGTGACGCTCAATTGTGCAAACGCCAGTACGGCCGGCACTTCGATACTGAGCGACCAGTTTTTCTCACCGCTTGCGACGGTCTCGAGGAGCACGTCGGGCTCGCTCAAGTCGATGCTCAGGGCCAGCTTGCCGCGAATGAGATCAGCCAGTTTGAACCGCGCACCGACCCTTTTGACTTTGACCATTACATCGCTCGATCCGCCGGGCGCATTGGCAAACGTCACATCGTCGATGAGAACGCGAGCTGGAAAAATCCCCACCTTCACCGGGCCTTTGATCTCGAGACGACGGCCTGTCTGTTCCTCTAACACCGTGGCAATGGTGTTGGCATATTGCCGCCAGTCGATAAAATGAATGACAACGACTGCAGCAGCAAAGAGCAGCGTCACTGCTGCAGCCGCCCATAGGGCCAGACGAAACACGGTTTTTAGAGCGCTGCGGTTTTTATTCTGAGGTTGCATGAGGGTATACCTTTCCGAAACCTGCAAAATTTATCGAGCCGTTCTTCGCCAAAGGAAGGCATCGTGACTTTTCTGCGGCAACCACGGCAATTAATTACCTCGATCCTGCATCAATTAGCTCTTGAAAAATAAAAAACCATCTGGATACACTGTCATAGCAACGGTTCAGCCAAACCTAAACAGCTATGACAGGAGGTACCCAGATGGTAAAAAGACGAAATCAAACTAACAGGAAAAAGCGCAGCCGTAAAGGGTTTTGTGAAAAACGTCCGAAGGCCAGAAAAATCAACGCTTCCACGGTTTATGAGACCTGCACCGAGCAGCTGAGCCCATTCGGCGGGCTTTTGCCGCTGATCAAATTTATCGATCTGGTTGGTTTTCGCGAAATCTTTCACTTCGCTTACCGGCCCCCATCCCGCGATCCCAAGCTGGGACACTATCTGATGATGGTGGGCATTTTGATGCTACTGTTTATCGGCTTTAATCGGATCTGGCACTTTGTCTACGTTAGGCTCGATGCCATGCTCTGTGGTTTTTTCAAGCTCAACCGGCTGCCGGCGGCCACTACCTTCTGGCGCTATGTGGACAGTTTGGGGATCAACCAGGCCAACTCCTTGCTGAAAGTCTCCGGCATCCTGCGCGAACGGGTCTGGCAACTGTGCGACCTTCGATATGCCCGGATCCGGGTTAACATCGACACCACGGTCAAAACCGTCTACGGGCAGGTGCAGGGCGCACGCAAGGGGCACAATCCCAAGCACCGCGGCAAGCAGGGCCTGCGGCCGCTTTTGGCTTTTATCGAGGAAACCCATGAGTATCTGGTCGGCAAGCTGCGCAAGGGCACCACGGTATCGGCCAAAGAGGCCGCTGCGGTTATTGCCGAGATTAAAAACCATCTGCCCGGCTGCGTTCAGGAAGTGCTGATCCGCGCCGACGGTGAGTTTTTATGCTGGCAAAGCGTCCAGGCCGCAATGGAAGCCGGCTTTGACTTTATCATCGCCAATCGGGGCTGCACACCGGTTTTCGATGCCGACAGTTGGCAGCGGCCCTTCAAACGCAAGCAGGTCGAGTATAACAGCTGCATCTATCAACCCGGCGACTGGGGCTGTGCGTGCCGCTTCGTGGCCATGCGCATTGCCAAAGAACAAAAACGCGCTTCACATCAACCCCAACAGTGCATGCTGTTTGAAGACGACAACTACACCTACCGGATCTTCTGCACGTGCCTATCCGGCCCGGCCCACCAGGTGATTGCCGAATACGACAAGCGTGCCGATGTCGAGAACCTGGTCGGTGAAGCCAAGCGCGAAGGCCTGGACATGCTCCCATCGGCCAAGTTCAAAAACAACTATGCCTTCTTCCAGATCGTGATGTTGGCCTACAACATCTGGCGCTACATGAAGATGATCGCCCAGCACAGCATGTCCGATGATCACTCGCAGACCGGAGGTGCTGGCCTAAAAGGGATTATGACCAACACTGTTCGCATCGCGCGCTTGAAGCTGCTTTTTATTGCCGCCAAGGTTGTCAGCGCCGGCAACCGCGACAAGGTCAAATACTCGATCCACGATTCAAGAACGCCGGCGATGCTTTACTTTCTAAACTTTCTAGACAAAGCGCGCTCGGCTCCAAAGCCGTGGCATGAGGCCGGAATTTGGACCCCGCGCTTTGCGGTCCAATGACACGCAAGAAATTTCTTGCACGGACAAAATTCAACAAAATATTAGACAGTTAAAACCGAAGAGAAAAAGATGAACGAACCCTGAAAACAAACGAAGATGAAAAAATTCTGCTCGGCATTAACTCGACAATGACTTCAATTTAATTGAAAAAATCGAAGCCGTTGGTCATTAAACCCTAATTGCGTGCAAAATTCAGGTAATAATCCAACCGATTCATCCGGAATTTGAACATTCAAGGTTTCGAATCGGTCTGTCTGCGCACCATTAAATATTGAAAAGTTGAATCTTTCAAATATACAAGGAGGTTATCCATATGAACAACATCACAACACTCGAGAACGTATTCCAGCGGGTCGATGCCACG
>JAQAZR010000012.1:0-3595 GCA_032127235.1 Deltaproteobacteria bacterium | reverse complement strand
AACCGTATCTGAAAATTACTTGGACCGACTCTTTAACAGCGCCTTCTTCTGTTTTTCGTATTCGTCTTTGGTGATGACGCCTTTATTGTAAGCCGCTTCGAGATCGATCAATTCCTGTCCCAAAGTTGTCTTGGGTGATTCTTTGATCTCTGTTTTGGTTGTGCTGCCGCAACCCGTCAATGTGACGCCCATCCCCATCATGGCAACAGCAGCAAATAAGATGACGGCAAATCGCTTCATTTTTCTTTCCTCCATTTTTACGGTTAGCGTAAATTTAAATTACAGGGTTCAATCTTCCCGTTCTTTGTCCCACAGAGCCTGTTGACCAACCAGTCGGGCAATCAACACCGCCAGGTACAGTTGACCGAAAATGGCCTCCAGAGCCGCCAGGTTTTTAGCGGGTCGGGTCACAGGCGTGATATCGCCGTAACCGAGCGTGGTCAGCGTCACGAAGCTGAAATAAGTGAACCGGTCGTACTGGTCGCGTATCGGCTCAGGACCGGACGTCGTCTCCGCTTCAATAGTATCGTAGGCAAAGGAGCCCGGCGCCACATTTTCTATGATCGAAAACACGTGAGCCCACATCGCCCCAATCAGCAAATAGGCACAGATGGCCCCGGCAATGGTTTCACGCGTGATGAGCGTCGACTTGAACACATGGGCCAGAATGGCACCCACGACCAATGCCTGGAACAGCGCGTCGAGGGAGTGGACCGCTACTGCTGTGGAATAGCCCGGAAACCAGTGGGCATACCACGTGCCGGCGATGACAAAGACCGCCAGCAGACTGAAAACCAATATGAGCCCGCGTTTTTCGCTCACCGATGCTACGGCAAAAACCGTGACGGCCGTCACCACAAGATCGGAGAACCACCTTTTTTCAATGAATGGAGCGACGGCATATAAACTCAGTAATACCAGCAGCAACAGCTGGAACCGCCATTTGGTTACGGTTTCAGTCTTCATAATTATGGTACTTCTTGCATGAACCGCCGCCGTCGTCAAGTGCCGGTAAGATCAGGTTTATGGCAAGTGTCACACAAAATGGACTCGAAGATGCATGCGCTTGTCCCCAATTCGGTCCGTGTCCGTCAACCGTTTACTCTTGAACCTTTCCGTTAGCGCTGCCTTTGGCCAGCAACTCCCGCGTGCCCACACCCCAAAGGCTCAAGACCTTGGAGACGTCACCGATGTTGGCGTCCAGCATCTCCACCCGGTCCCGGCTCACGACCTTTACGGACCCGGAAAAGGCCGTGGGTGCCCAGGGGACCAGCACTGTCAGATGCCCGTCGCCGTGATCCTCGATCACGTAAACAATATCCCGCCACCCTTCTGTGGAAATCAGCAGGCCCGGCTTGAAAGCGGCCGCCTCCTCTTTCGCAAAACCCATGGTCAGTCTCTTGAGAACGGTGTAGGCCGGCAAACGACTCAGTACGGTGCTTTCGATCCAGCCGCCGAGTCGGCTCAAGGCGGCCGATCGCAACGCGAGTCCTAACAGGAAGGATACCCCCACGATCAGGATCAGCGCGATCAAAACCGGGACTTCGACCTGGGCGAATACCCCCTTTGGAAACAGGTCGGCGATGGGGGTTGCCAACCCCGCCACGAGCTGCAATGCTTCGGTCAGGAGCATGTAGAGGAGGAGGACCGGCAGCAGCAAGAAGAGCCCGCCGATGACCGTCGTCTTCAAGAAGTCAACAAATTGTTTCATCTTTGAAATTCTCCCCTAAATCACAGATTCCAAACTCCAATTAACCGGTGGTATGTCCCACCCTATAAATTCGACAGCGTCGAAAGGAACAGGCTGGCCGGGGCACCCAGAGTGCGGCACTCAGGCTGAATGTTTTCGCGTCCGCCGCTGTCACAGGCAGAATCGAAGTTCCCCAGCGACGAGCGGCGGGGAGTTGGTAGTAAAAGGATGAATTACATACCACCGACGGCAATCTCCACGCGCCGGTTCTTGGCGCGACCTTCGGGGGTACTGTTGTCTGCAATTGGGTTTGTTTTTCCGTACCACAGCAGGGCCATTTGATCCTTACTGACGCCCATCTGCTTTAGGAAGTTGGCGACGCTTTCGACTCTTCTCTGCGACAGCGGCAGGTTGTACTCTTCGGTACCGATACTGTCGGTGAAGCCGGCCATAACGACATCCGCCTTCGGGTTTTTTTGCAGGAAATCTGACAACTTGCCGAGATCTTCATGGTACTCCGGAAGGACATCGTATTTGCCGAATTCGAAATGAACATTAGGCATCTTCGCGCCGGCGATGCGGGTTTCGGTGGTGGTGACAATCTCTTTAGTGGAATCGATCACATAAAGGAACCCGGCTCCATATACGGGGTTTCTGTACACGGCATCGAAGGGGATCACCCGCGAACAGGCGTTAAGCGCCGCCATGTCTTCCAGCAGCTTCTGCGGTTTGCCGGGCTTGGCCGAACTGATGAAATAGAGGCAGACGTCATGATTTTGGACGACGTCCCGGGCGGCGTCCATGGGCCAGAGTTTCTTCGGCTCGACGCGCTGGTAGGTGCCGTCGGTGAAAATAAACACCGCCGTTCGGCCCGACAACTTCGAGAGGATCTGATTGAGCCGGTCGATGCCGTCGGCTAGCGGGGTGCTCTGCTGGACGATGCCGCCTGAGGATCTGGTGGTCGGCAGGCTGTCGACCGCCTGGGTGTAGGCTTGCTTACTATATGGCGCCATTGCGTAGTACTCCTTCCAGGGCGTGAACGTATACAATCCGGCGTTCCAGCCGAGGTCCGGAAGAATGGCGTTCTGTTGACGCAAGATTTCCCTGGCCGCTTCGATCTTCTGCCCGCCGCTGGCGGGATAGGTTTCGGCCATGGACCTCGAGGTGTCAAACAGTATGATGAAGTTGTCAGCCTGCTTGATGAAGTTGTCCTTTACGACGACTTCTTCCACAATATCCTTTTCTTCGATAATTTCAAAAGCCGAAACATAAGTTACTGCAACAAATAATAATGCCACCAACAATGCGACAAAAATGGATTGCCTTTTCATTTTGAACTCCTTTCGTTGTTGTGAGTGGAGCTCCCTCGGGCGAAGGAGCCAAGTAAAAACGTTATTATTTGCTTTTGCCTTTTTCGGTCGATGTCGTTGTTCTTTTTCGGAGGGCCTCAGCGCACATCTGGTCGGCTGATAATTTGGATGTTTGCCCCCTGTATAAAGCCGTCAATCCAAAGGTCGCCACATCGATTCCACGCAATATGCTCGTTTTGGCGACGCCCACGGGATCGATTTCCGTTTGTGGTTTTGACAGGGTGCCCCGGATGCGCACGATGTCTGATAAAAGATCGGCACCGATTCCCAAGCCTTTTTTTGCCTTTGGCCGGGCAAGCAGATCGAGCTTTTCAGTGTTCAGGTTCACAAAGCCGGCCAGAGAAACGCCCACTTTGTTCGTTTCGAGGGCAACGGTGTCATCGATCAGAACGACGCCGTCCTTTACGGGAACGTTTATGACCAGGCACTTGAGCTCGCTTTTATTCTCTTTGGTGTAGAAGGGGTCGATCGTATTGATGACACCGGCAAACACATCACCGAGCAAATCGTCCAGATTTCTGTTGTACACTTGGCC
>JAQAZR010000011.1:0-4251 GCA_032127235.1 Deltaproteobacteria bacterium | reverse complement strand
CGTGTAATTTCAAGAAACGACGCCCCGGCCACACCGAACTCTTTTCGAATAATGGCCTGCGAATCGCGTCGCACGAATCCCTTCATTTTACGCTTGAGGTCGACCACCGCATGGATCTGCTGGTCGGGGTCGACAACGATCTGACTCACTTGGCCGGCCGCAGTGCCGAGTATTTTCACCTCGGCCCCGGCGGATAGACCGAACAATCCTTCGGCGGGTAGAATGACCTTGAGCTTCACCCCGGGGTCGAACCAATCCTTCAGACGCCCGCTCTGCAGCACAGCGGCGATAAATACAATGACCGATAGAAGCACTAAAGCCCCGATGGCTTCGTTGGTGTAACGGAATGGTGATTTTCGGCCGCTCATGTTTATCGCTTTACCTCCGTCAGTTTCCGGCCGGCCACACTGAACAAGCGGTCAGCCGGTATCGAATCGTCGCCCCAGACGTCGTCCGAGAGGGTCATCCAGATAACCGCAGCGCCTTTATTGCGTGCCCGGCGGATGGCGTTGACCAGGGCCGTCATAATGCGCGGGTACACACCAAACGTCGGGTCCTCCAGCAGCAAAAGAGAGGGGGTGCCCAGAAAAGCGCGAACACAGGCCGAGCGCTGGAGATCCGCCCGACTGTATTTTTCCGGTGGCCCGAGCGGGAGCCCCGGGAGGCTGAACTGCTCGGCCAGTTGCGCGGCTTCCTGCCGGAGTTCCGGGATCGGCCTGCGGGTGTGGTGGAGCTGGGCCAGCAAAATGTTTTCGAGAAGACTGAAGCCTTCCAACCAGCTGCCCGATGAGAACACCCGGCCGATTCTGCCTCGCATCGCGTTGAGCGCGTCCGCCGGTAACGCCTGCCAATCCCGGCCGAAGAAAAAAACATTGCCGTCAAAGGGCGGCGTCAGGCCGGAGAACAGATCCGCGAGCGAAGCGGCCTGGCGCAGGTTTTCGAGACGGACCAGGGCCAACTGACCGCTGTACAGTGAAAAATGGGCCGTCGTGTAATCCCCTCCATCTTCCCCGTCGGTGAACAGGGTCACGCGATCAACCTCCAAAATGGTTCGACGGCCTTCAACGGTTTCGATCATTTCGGTCCAACCTAAATTGAAAGTTTCAAGATTTAAGAGAAAATTTGAAACGTTCAATCTACTATTTAAAACAGCAGTGTGAGTGTTCCTGAAACCAAAAAAACGGCCAGCACGGATTTGACAAACCCCCGCGGCAGCGCTTCCGCCAACTGTCCGGCCGGACCACCGACGGACAGTCCCGTGGTACAGGTGATCAGCGTAATGAGCAATCCGGCTATCAGCGGTTTGAGGACTATGATCGCATACTCGCCCACGCCCATGGCACCCAGGACATTGTTAATGAATTCGATGACGGTCGTGTCGGTTGATAGAACGACTCTCCCCACCATGTAACCGGTGGCCAGAGCCACCAGGGTGAAGACGACGGTCAGACAGAACATAGAGAGGGCCGTCGCCAGACAGCGCGGTACGATGAGGAACAGAAAAGGGTCGATGCCCTGGGCCTCGAGCATGCGGAGCTGTCCGCTGGTGCGCATGTGGCCGAGTTCGACCATGTTGACCGAACCGCTGCGGCCGATGGCGATCAGCGCGACCAGCAGCGGAGCGATCTCGCGCACCAGACCCAGAACGATGATCTTGCCGGCCAAACTGATCTGGCCCAAGAATTTCAACCAGAAAAGGACCTGAAAAACCATCGCCAAACCGATGAGCAGGCCGCTCAACAGGATGAACGGCAGAGAGCCGATGCCGACTAAGTCACACTGGCGCATGAATTCTTTCACCGACGTCCGGCGCCAGTTCAACGGCCGGCAGCCTTGCCAGAGTACCGCCACCACCAGGCTGCTCAACTCGATGAGCGGCCGCAGCAAACCGATGGTCCCCTCACCGATTGCGGCCAGTACCCCCCTAACGGGATGTCGCTGCCCTGCATGCGGCATCCCTTTAACCACCGGCGTTTTCACTGCAGCTGTCATAAATGCCCCGTGAGTATATACGTCGACAGTTCGCCGACAGTGGGCAGGAAGTAGCTTCCCCGCACCTTGAACAAATACTCGGTCTGCAACCGCCGATAGGTGCTCTCACTAATGTGAATTTCCCCGACCGAACCGGATTCGGCCATCATGCCGGCGATCCTGACAGCCTCCCCCCAAAGGTTGTAGTTCTTGTACTCCCGCCCCACCGCACTGCCGATGACTGCACCGGTGTCGATGCCGATCCTGAAATCGAGGCGGTGGGTCATGTTAGCGTACAGGTGCAGACAGATGTCCTGGATTTTAAGGGCCAGTTCGGCGATGGTGTGAGCGTGATCACCGGTTTCGTCGCGCAAGCCCGCAGCGCACACCAGCTGGTCACTCATAAATTTCATGTACCCGATACCGCTTTCCGACGCGAGTGATTCGAGCTCACTAATTAGACGATCGATGGCGGTTGTCGGGTTGTCCTCACCCAGATGCTCGGCCAGGGCGATTGCATCGGTGAACTGGAGAACCAGGACGGTGACGTCGTCATAAATGTCGGCGCCGATCGCTTCCGATGAACCGGCATGTTGTTCGATATCCTTTTGGAAGGTCCGCACGCGGCGGTCCACGATCGTTGCCTGACGCATATCCTGAGTTGCCCCGAAGATCGGTTTGACCTCATCTGTCGCGCCGACCTCCGACCTGCTGGCGCCGACATCTCTGGTACCGGAACGACTTTTTATGTCATCGGACGTGCCCGATACAAAAACCGGTGCGCATTCCGCTTGTATCTGAGCGGCGCTCAGGCGAAGCGTTAAAAGGTTCGCAACGGCCCGCGCAAAGGCAATGTCTTCCGGAGGCCACCCGCGAGCGCTGATCGCCTGTTCGAACCAGAGAGCGCCGCGGATCTGTTCTTCGTCTGAAATCGGAGTCGACAGAAGGGCCTTGCAACCCAAGGGGTGCAAGTAGACACGATGAAGTTCGGCCGTGCGCGGATCATCCGCCGCCGATTCGGTTTGTATGGCAGACCCCTCGAGCAGGGCTTCGAAGAGTTGCGGCAAATCTTCTTGAAACAGAACGGCCCCGCCGGTGTGGCCGCCGCTTTCCCGGTCATAACAGTCGCTGCAAGCCAACTGCCGTCCGTCTAACTGCCACTGCCAGACACTGACCCGCCGAACACCGATCGCCTCGGCGGTGATTCGGGTTAAATATTCAAGGGCTTCGATGTCGGCCGGGTCGAATATGGCCGGTTTGGCGGCCAGGTCTGAAAATGCCCGGCTCTGGGTTTCCATCTCTTGACGCCGTGCCAACAGCAGACGTGCATTGCGGTCGGCCTGCAAGCCTTGCCAAATCAGCAAACCGGCCAGCAAGGACGCCAGGATGACCACCCCGATGGACATAAGCAAGGCTTTGCGGTTGTTGCGGGATACAAACCCAACGAAATCTTCCGATGGGACGACAATCAGGATCGACCACTTCTTGTCGACCGCCGACTGCAGGGAGGAGACAGTGTTGATATAGGTATGGCCCTGAACGATCAGTTCGCGGCGGCCGTCCTTTTCTATCAGAAATCGATTGAATACGCGATCCAGGACCGGGTCACCCAATTCGTTCAACCGCAGGGCGACCAGTTCCCCTCCCATCTGCTTCATCATGCGACCCATTTCAGGGTAGGCCACCAGGCGGCCGGTTTCGTCGATGATCATGGCCCGGCCGCTGCGGCCGATCTGAAGCGACCCCAGAAAGGCACTCAAACTGGTCAACTCGATGTCCAGGCCGACGACGCCCAACAGCTCCCCTTTTTCGTTGCGGAAAGCTTTCGCAGCGGTAATGCCCGGTTTCTGGTCGGTGAAAAAGATGTAGACGTCGGTCCAGAATACCCCCGGCGTGCCGACGGCCCCGATGTACCACGGTCGTGTGCGAGGGTCGTACGTATCGTCCGTCGGGTATTCCCTTCCGATTTCTCGACCGTCAGGGTCCCTTCGAATCCAGGTCACCTTGATGCCGGTTTCTCCCCTTTCGATGATCTTGGTGTCAATCGACCGATCGGGCATCTTCTTCAGCATCATGTAATTGCCGCCGGTGTCTGCGAAACTGAAAATAGCCAGATGGGGAATGCTTTTGAGCATCTGCGTGGCCAGGGGCTCGGCCAGATCCCTCCGGTTGACCCCTGAAAACGGCGCAACCAGGGTGCGGTCGACAATTTTGACCAAATCGGACGCCGGGGAGAGAAATGTCCGCACTTCGGTCGCAATCCGGCGGTCCAGTGACGCC
>JAQAZR010000010.1:0-3361 GCA_032127235.1 Deltaproteobacteria bacterium | reverse complement strand
GGAATATATGCATAAATTGATCAAACAATCCACGGTTCTTTTAATCGCACTTTCACTGGTTCTTATTCCGCTCGGCAGTCAGGTGCTGGCCCAGGCCGAGGTCGATGAAGCCAACCCCAGCGCCGGCTCCATGACTTATGACCTACTTGTTATGCGGCCCCTTGGCGCCGTAGCCACTATTGTCGGTTCGGCCGTGTTCGTTCTCTCCCTGCCCTTTACCGCTATTTCCAAAACCATTCCGACGGCATCCGAAAAACTGGTCAAGGACCCCTTTCATTTCACGATGACCCGGCCGTTGGGTACGTGGTAATCGCGTGACCGCTGATCTGTTTTCTTGACATCCTGGCGTTTTCTCTGTATTCCAAAGCCCCGAGCCATATAAGAAGGGAGGATACCGGACTCCGGTATGCCTCCCCTCTGCCTGCCTCTATGGGTTCACGAAAAAATAAATTTGCGATTTTGGAAGTTGAGGCCCCCCGACGACAAGGCGTGGAGACACCGGAATATCTGGATATTCCGAGTTTTCGCCCCAGCAGCCGGGCGGGACGCATCGGCGTCCAAAATATGATGTTGTTTATAAGTGAGCCCTTACCAAACGAACAACATCTTCTACTGAAACACTAACTAGTGCCCATCCACAGTTTCATTAACGGCACTGGTCCGGGCCTATAACCCACTGGCGGCGAGTTTCAGCCGTCTTTTGAAATCGTTCATCCGGGCGGGGGTGCCCACCTTATTTCGTGTTAAGAACATGACTTCGGCCACAATCAGATCAGGATACGGCGGCGCCTCTGGCCGCATGCACCCAGTTTGATCGAGAAAGAAACCGCGCCATTTTGGCGTCGTTTCATGCGAGATTTCAGGTTGCTGGTTTCAGGATTTGGGGGTTGATAACACCTGAAGCCCGAATCCGATAAACCAACTGGTTTCACGTCAACAACAGTCTACGCTTTTTGCGCAGAAGTAACGATCTAAGACACTAAGGAGGCGCCATGCCGGTCCATGAGGTGAACCATCCACTCATCAAGCACAAACTGGGGCTCATGCGGGAGCAAAAGATCACGACCAAAGATTTTCGGGACCTCGCATCCGAGCTGGGCAACCTGCTCACCTATGAAGCCACCAAGGACATGGAAACCGAAAAAGAAATCATTCAGGGTTGGGCCGGTCCGGTGGAAGTGGAAAGGATCAAGGGCAAGAAAATCACCGTGGTTCCGATCCTAAGGGCCGGGCTCGGCATGATGAACGGCGTACTCAATCTGATACCCTCAGCCAAGGTGAGCGTGATCGGACTCTACCGCAACGAAGATACGCTGAAACCGGTTAAATATTACGTCAAGCTGACCGGTGCAATCGACGAACGGATTGCGCTGATTCTCGACCCCATGCTGGCCACCGGCGGCACCGTGGTCGAGACCATTACCTTGTTGAAAGCGGCCGGCTGCAGAATCATCAAGGGTCTTTTTCTCGTCGCAGCCCCCGAAGGGATCGAGCGCGTGGAGAAATTCCATCCCGATGTCGACATTTACGTAGCCGCTATTGATGAAAAACTGAACGATATCGGCTATATTCTGCCGGGCCTCGGCGACGCCGGAGACAAGATCTTCGGAACGAAGTAAACTGAGAGGAGAGATATTCCATGACGCAAAAGGACGCGCCCGTTGAAAACCATCTTGGCTACAAGGGTCCCCTCGTGGGCGCGCAGATGCTATTTGTCGCTTTCGGCGCCTTGGTACTGGTCCCGCTTTTGACCGGACTCGATCCCAACGTGGCCCTGTTTACCGCCGGAGCGGGTACCCTGCTGTTTCAGGCAGTGACCAAACGCATGGTGCCGGTTTTTCTGGCTTCTTCCTTCGCGTTCATTGCACCGATCATCTACGGGGTGCAAACCTGGGGGATCCCCCCCACTCTCTGCGGCTTGGCTGCGGCCGGTCTGGTCTACATACTGCTGAGCATCGGGGTCAAGTTATTCGGCCGTAGTTTTTTGCACCGTATTCTGCCACCGGTGGTCGTCGGGCCGGTCATCATGGTCATCGGTCTGATCCTGGCACCGGTGGCTGTTCACATGGCCATCGGTAAAACCGGTGACGGATCGGCCGTTCTGGTGCCGGAGAAAACCGCCCTGATCGTGTCCATGACCACCCTCGCGGCCACTATTCTCATCTCTCTGCTGGGCCGGGGGCTGCTGAGGCTGATCCCGATTCTCACCGGTGTCGGTGTCGGTTATCTTGTCTCGATCCCCTTCGGGTTGATCGACCTGTCGCCGGTCGTCAAAGCCGCCTGGGTGGCCGTACCGAACTTTGTCTTCCCGCGCTGGAACCTCGAGGCCGTCATCTTCATCGTTCCGGTGGCGATCGCACCGGCCATCGAACACTTCGGAGACATTCTGGCCATCGGCAGTGTCACCGGCAAAGATTACCTCGACGACCCGGGCATTCACCGCACTCTGCTCGGTGACGGTTTGGCCACAACCATGGCCTCTTTTCTGGGTGGACCACCGAATACAACCTATTCCTAGGTGACCGGTGCGGTCACCCTCACCCGCATGTACAACCCGCTCATCATGTCATGGGCGGCGGTCTTCGCTATCCTGCTGGCGTTTATCGGAAAATTGGGAGCCTTGCTTCAGACGATCCCGGTGCCGGTCATGGGCGGCATCATGCTGCTGCTTTTTGGCGCTATCACGGTCATTGGACTGAACACCCTCGTGAGGGCCGGAGAGGACTTGACCGAAGCGCGGAACATGATCATTGTCGCCGTCATCCTGGTGTTCGGTATCGGGGGGCTGTCGCTTTTTACCCTGGGAGGGATCGGGCTGGCCGGAATCATCGGTGTTGTCTTGAATCTGGTGCTGCCCAGACGCAAACCGGAATGAGTATTTATTTCTGCGGGACCCGCTTATTCAACGGGTCCCGCAGAAATAAATGACAGTTACGGATGGATATTAGTCTATTTTGAGGACCTTGGCCCCCCTGATCTTGCCATTCTTTAGTTCCAACAACGCCGTGTTGGCTTCTTCGAGTCGGTATTCCTGAACATCAGGTTTGAAGGGAATCTCGGCCGCTACCTGCAGGAATTCGCTGACATCCCGCCGCGCCACGTTGGCCACGCTCTTGATCTCCTTTTCCATCCAGAGATGCTGCGGATAGTCGAGTGCAAGAAGTGCGTCCTTGTCGGCGTCTTCCTTTCGAATGGCGTTGATCACCAGCCTGCCGCCCGCTTCCAGATTCTTGAGCGCCGCCACGACCGGTTTCCAGGCCGGCGTGGTGTCGATGATGCAGTGGAGTTTTTCCGGTGCCGTCTCTTCACTGCCACCGGCCCAGACGGCGCCGAGTTCGACCGCAAACGCCCGCTCTTGCGG
>JAQAZR010000009.1:0-9223 GCA_032127235.1 Deltaproteobacteria bacterium | reverse complement strand
GCTTTGACAGGGGCAGACGGCGCGGCTGCCGGTTTAGAAACCGGTTTTTTATCCTTGCTGCTCAAAACCAGTATTTGTTCAGTGCCGCCGATGTTCAGCAGGCAAGTGGCGTTGGGGTTGAAGGTTAGGGTCTGGGTCTTTTCGTCGTAATCCACTTCGGAATCCAGCAGCAGCACACTGAAGGGCCCGGACCGGTTCTCACACTTGCCAAGCGTGGCCACCTCTTCCGGCTCGAGTTTGGCCATCCAGACGCCCATGTCAAGGTGTTTCGCACCATCGATCGTAATTGTCAGTTTCAGTCCCATTTTGATTCTCCCCTAATGACATCCGGTTAGACCAAAGGAGTTGATTCTCCATCTGTCGTTAGATTCAGCGAGTATATACAATGGCCATAATTTATCGTAACCCAGCCATAAAATCAACCAAACTGCACAAATGCTGTGCTCATGCCGGGGCACTTGAGATACGGTATTCACGGCTTGTCCGCAACCGCGTCAGAGTTATTCGCGAATGTGCGGTATCCGGAGCAGGGTTTCCATCCACGAATCCGCGCATGACAAATTTGTCAGATCTGATGGGTGGTGGTTTGGCGTCTATCGGTGCAATTCCGGCCGGTGTGCTGTTTGGATCTTTTTTCAAGAAATGGCACATCTGTTGCTTAGCAATAGGAGCTTAGTGATCCTGCTCGTAAATTCGATGACGAATTTATTGGCACCGGACTCGGTCCAGGGCGAATAAATACGCCAATCCATCATTTTTGATTACGCTGCCGTATTTGTGAGTCGAGCCGCCAAGGGACTCAGGACTTGTCGTGTTTTCAAACGAAAACAGGGAAACAGGAACACAATGAAACGACTTCATTACTGTCAACACGTGTCATTTGAAGGCCTCGGTTCGATTGCAATCTGGGCCGAGGCCGCCGGGTTTCAGATCAGCGGAACGCGGTTTTATCGAAACGACCCCTTGCCGGTTGTCGGCGATCTCGAATGGCTGGTCATTATGGGCGGTCCGATGAACGTATACGATGAGGTAACCCATCCATGGTTGCGCGACGAGAAAAAAATCATTCACCAGGCGATTGAGCGGGGCAAGACCGTTCTCGGCATCTGTCTCGGGGCCCAACTTATCGCGGACGTTTTAGGGGCAGCCGTTAAAGCCAACCGGAACCGCGAGATCGGTTGGTTTCCGATTTACAAAACCACAGCGGCGGAAAAGGTCAGAATGGCTGCCGCCTTGCCCGACGGACTGCCGGTTCTCCACTGGCACGGCGACACATTCGATTTGCCGGGCGGTGCGGTGCACCTGGCAAAAAGTGATGCCTGTGAGCATCAGGGTTTTGTTTTAAACCAACGTGTGGTCGGTCTGCAGTTTCACCTCGAGGTCACCCCGCAAAGTCTTGAACAGCTCATTGTTCACTGCCGTAGCGAAATCGATGGCAGTCCTTATGTTCAGAATCCGGCGTTAATGCTGGTGGATCCCGCTCGATTTACCGCGGCCAACAAGGCAATGGACCGTCTGCTCGACGAACTCAATCATCCTTGATGCGCCGTCACTCATTTTAAAAATTCGAATCATCCTTGCATATTTAAGATGAAACTGATATCAAATTAAACTTTTCGGTAATGGTCTCATGTCCAAATCTCTTCGAGATGTTTGACTGCCATGAAAGCACTACTGGCCTTGGAAGATGGCCGCTGTTTTGATTGCCGCTCATTTACCGGTCAAGGGGAAGCCACCGGAGAGGTGGTGTTCAACACCAGCATGACCGGCTATCAGGAAGTCCTTACCGATCCTTCTTACCGAGGACAGATGGTCACAATGACCTATCCGCTGGTGGGCAACTACGGCATCAACCCTGAAGACATCGAATCGAACCGCATTCAGGTGGCCGCTTTTCTCATCAAGGAATACCAGCCGCGTCCCAGCAATTTCAGGGCCACGGCCACCCTGGCCGATTACCTGAAATCCCAGGGGATTCTGGGGATCGAGCAACTCGACACCCGCGCCTTGACCCGGCACATCCGCAATTCCGGGGCCATGCGGGCGATGGTGTCCACTACGGATTTGGATCCGGCATCGCTGGTCGAGCGGGCCAACCGCATTCCGACCATGGCCGGCCAGGATCTAACCCCCAGCGTGACCACCGATACGGCTTACTACTGGTCGAACGGTCGTCCCGAGTTCTTGCAGAAAGAGACCCCTCTGGACCGTTCCGTCTGGCGTCAGCGCAATCGGAAACGCTCCGTCCTGGTCTTTGATTTCGGCATCAAGTACAACATCCTGCGGTGTTTGGAGAGCGAAGGATTTGAAGTCGTCGTGGTTCCTGCAGCTACGGATGCCGAGACGGTTAACACTATGTCGCCGGATGGCATTTTTCTGTCCAACGGTCCCGGGGATCCCGAACCGGTGACCGATGCCATCGCGACCATCCGACAGTTGCTCAGCTTCCGTCCGATGTTCGGCATCTGTCTCGGCCATCAACTTCTCGGATTGGCCTTGGGCGCAAAGACCTTCAAGCTGAAGTTCGGTCACCGCGGTGCCAATCAGCCGGTGAAAAACCTCTTGACCGGCAGGATCGAAATTACATCACAAAACCATGGATTTGCAGTCGACCTGGACTCCATAAGAAGCCACGATGTCGAAATCACCCACATCAACTTAAACGACAACACCCTGGAAGGGTTTCGGCATTTGACCTACCCGGTCTTTGCAGTGCAATACCACCCCGAAGCCTCGCCGGGTCCCCACGATGCGCGCTACCTCTTTGACCGTTTCAAGGATTTGATGGACAAACAGTAAGCGAGCCACATACGGAATACGAAGCCATCGCACCATGCCCAAGCGCACGGACATTAAAAAAATCCTGATCATCGGTGCCGGCCCCATCATCATCAGTCAGGCCTGCGAGTTCGACTATTCCGGTACCCAAGCCTGCAAGGCCCTTAAAGAAGAGGGATTCGAGGTCGTCCTGGTGAACAGCAATCCGGCGACCATCATGACCGATCCCGAAACAGCCGACCGGACCTACATCGAACCGATTACCCCCGAAACGGTGGCCATGATCATCGAGAAGGAGCGCCCGGACGCCCTCCTGCCGACTCTGGGAGGCCAGACCGGACTCAACACCGCCGTCGAAGTGGCGCGAATGGGCGCATTGGAGCGGTACGGTGTCGAAATGATCGGTGCGACTCTCGCCTCCATAAAAAAAGCCGAAGACCGCGACATGTTCCGTGCGGCCATGAACCGCATCGGACTCAAGATTCCGCGCAGCGGCATCGTGACGCGCATGGACGAAGTCCAGCCGATCAGCGATGTGATCGGTTTTCCCATCATCGTGCGCCCGAGCTACACCCTTGGCGGTACCGGCGGCGGGGTGGCCTACAATCCCGAGGAACTCGAAACCCTGACGCGATCCGGGCTGGACGCCAGCTTGATTCATCAGGTTATGCTCGAACAATCCGTACTCGGCTGGAAGGAGTTCGAGTTGGAGGTGATGCGGGACAAGAACGACAACGTGGTCATCGTCTGTTCGATTGAAAACATGGACCCCATGGGAATTCACACCGGCGACAGCATCACCGTTGCACCCGCCCAGACCCTCAGCGACAGGGAATACCAGGTCATGCGCAATGCCTCGATCGCCATCATGAGGGAAATCGGGGTCGATACCGGCGGCTCGAATGTGCAGTTTGCCATCAACCCCGCGAATGGGGAGATGATCGTTGTGGAGATGAATCCCCGGGTGTCGCGGAGCTCGGCATTGGCTTCCAAGGCGACCGGGTTTCCGATTGCTAAGATCGCGGCCAAGCTGGCGGTTGGCTACACGCTGGATGAAATTCCCAACGACATCACCGGCGAGACCTTCGCCGCTTTCGAACCCACCCTCGATTACTGCGTGGTCAAGATTCCGCGCTGGACCTTTGAAAAATTTCCCGAGACCACCGACGTGCTGACAACCGCAATGAAATCGGTGGGCGAAACGATGTCCATCGGCCGCACGTTCAAAGAAGCCTTGCAAAAAGGGATTCGTTCTCTCGAAATCGGCCGCTATGGCTTCGGTGCCGATGGCAAAGACCTCTATGATGTCGACGGACCGCCGGAGAAAATCCCCGCGAAATCCGAAATCGAGAAAAAATTGGCCGTCCCCAATTCCCAGCGTCTGTTTTTCCTGCGCTACGCCCTGCTCTCCGGAATGTTGACCAAGGAGATTCACGACCTCACTCATATCGATCCCTGGTTTCTGTATCAACTGCAGGACATTCTCACCCTTGAGCGACACATAATCGAGCACAGAAAAGCCCTCGCGGAACCGCTTCTGCGGCAGGCAAAGGCCAACGGGTTTTCCGACATTCAGCTGGCCCACCTGACCGGCGTCACCGAAGACGAGATCCGCAGCCGGCGCTCCGAGTTAGGGGTTCAGCCGGTCTATAAACTGGTTGACACCTGCGCCGCCGAGTTCAAGGCCGCCACGCCCTATTACTATTCCACCTATGAGACCGAGAACGAAGCCCGGGTGTCGAGCAACCGGAAGGTGATGATTCTCGGCGGCGGGCCCAACCGCATCGGCCAGGGCATCGAATTCGATTACTGCTGTGTCCATGCCTCTTTTGCCCTGCGGGAGGAGGGGGTGGAGAGCATCATGGTCAACAGCAACCCCGAAACGGTCAGTACCGACTACGATACCTCCGACAAGCTCTACTTCGAACCGCTCACAAAAGAAGACGTGCTCCAGATCGTCGCGACCGAGAAGCCCGACGGCGTGATCGTGCAGTTCGGCGGTCAGACGCCGCTCAACCTTGCGGCGGGGCTGCACCGGGCGGGGGTGCCGATCTTGGGGACCCAGCCGGAAAGCATCGATCGGGCCGAAGACCGGGAGCTTTTCCAGGCCATGCTGAAAAAGCTTGCACTGGTCCAACCGGAAAACGGGACGGCCCTTACGGTTGAAGAAGCACTGGAGATCGCGGAGGCCATCGGCTACCCGGTCATCGTGCGACCCTCCTACGTGCTGGGTGGGCGAGCCATGAAGATCGTTTACGACCGGGCCGGTTTGGAGAGTTTCAGCTGGTTGGCCATTCTGGCCTCACCGGAGCACCCGATCCTGATCGACAAATTCCTCGAAGATGCGATCGAGGTAGATGTTGACGCTATTTGCGACGGTGAGACGACCGTTATCGGCGGCATTATGGAACACATCGAGGCCGCGGGTGTGCACTCCGGAGATTCGGCCTGCGTGTTGCCGCCCTACAGTCTCGACCCGACTGTGTTGGCCGAGATAGCGCACGCCACAAAGGCTATGGCCGCCGAGCTGAAGGTCGTCGGGTTGATGAATGTTCAGTATGCCATAAAGGGTAGCCAACTCTACGTACTGGAGGTCAATCCCAGGGCGTCCCGAACCGTCCCATTCGTGAGCAAGGCAACCGGCGTACCGCTGGCCAAACTGGCAACCAAGGTGATGCTGGGCCGCAGTTTGACATCACTCGGTTTCGATCGGGAACGCGTCCCGGTGCATGTGTCGGTGAAAGAAGCGGTGCTGCCTTTCGACCGCTTCCCGGACGTGGACACTCTTCTGGGACCGGAGATGAAGTCTACCGGCGAGGTGATGGGTATCGACCTGCAGTTCGGTCCGGCCTATGCCAAAGCCCAACTCGGGGCCGGCCAAAGGCTGCCGACCTCCGGGACCGTGTTCATCAGCGTCAAAGACAACGACAAGTCCGGCCTCCTGCCGGTCGCGGCCCATTTTCACGCCATCGGTTTCAAGATTATGGCCACCCAAGGCACCGCCCGCCTGCTGACCGCCAACAACATACCGAATGACATTGTCAAGAAAGTCTCCATGGGCCGACCCCACGTCGTCGACGCCATCAAGAACGGCGAGGTCCAACTGGTTATCAACACCGGCAGCGGAGAGACGCCTCGGCAGGACGGCTACATGATCCGGCGGGCGGCCATCAAGTTCGGCATACCGTATGCCACCACCCTGGCAGGGGCCAGTGCCATATGCCGGGGAATTGCAGCGCTGAAGGAGTGCCGATACCGGGTGCAGGCCTTGCAGGACTACCACAGATGAGCGTTTCGATTGCATGGTTGCAGCGAAGGCTGCGTTGCAGGAAAGAATACGTGTTAACACACTATCCGGGGCCGACATGACAAGCGGAAAGAGGATATGAACCACAACCACCAAGAGTTGGACGCAGAGGACAAGCCGCGGGAAGCCTGCGGAATATTCGGGATTCACAGCCATCCAGAAGCCGCACGGCTTACCTATTTCGGGCTTTACGCCCTCCAGCATCGCGGACAGGAGAGTGCCGGTATTGCTGTTTTGCACGGCAGCCGGGTTACGGCCCACAAAGGCATGGGGCTCGTTCCCGAGGTGTTCGAAAGCAGTCAACTCGAAAAGTTAAAAGGCCCTATCGCCATTGGCCACGTGCGCTATTCTACCACTGGCAGTTCAATTCTCGCCAACGCACAGCCCTTCGTCGTGCATCACCGCAACAAATCCTACGCGCTCGCTCACAACGGGAATTTGGTCAACGCGCTCTCTCTCAAAAGGGAACTCGAAGAGTCCGGGTCGATTTTCCAGACGACCATGGATACCGAGATTTTCCTGCATCTGTTCGTTAAAAACTTGAAGCTCGGGTTTGAAGAAGCCCTCATCGAGACTGTCAAAAAAATTAAAGGCGCCTATTCAATGGTGGTGCTGACCTGCAAGGGTGAGCTGATCGGCATCAAAGACCCCAACGGTTTCCGGCCGCTGTGCCTCGGCAAGCTGAACGGCCACTACGTGTTGGCCTCCGAATCCTGTGCTCTGGACCTCATCGAGGCCGAGCACATCCGCGAGCTTGATCCCGGCGAAATTGTCATCATCAACGAGGAAGGCGTCAGGAGCATCAATCCACACACCGAAACCCGGCACACGCTGTGTATTTTCGAGTTCATCTACTTCGCTCGGCCCGACAGCAACATCAATGGCCACAACGTCTACCTGACCCGCAAGGCACATGGACGCCGCCTGGCCATAGAGGCCCCGGTTACGGCCGACCTGGTCATGCCTTTTCCGGATTCCGGTACCTATGCAGCTCTGGGGTATTCGGAGGCCTCCGGCATTCCGTTCGAGATGGGCATGATCCGCAATCATTATGTCGGCCGGACCTTTATCCAGCCGACGCAGAGCATGCGGGACTTCGGCGTCAGGGTCAAATTGAACCCGGTAAAGAATCTTCTTAAGGGAAAAGACATTGTTATCATTGAAGATTCGATCATCAGGGGGACAACTGCGCGAACCCGCGTCAAGGCCCTACGCGAGCTTGGTGTCAAAAAGGTGCACATGCGGGTTGCCGGTCCGCCCCACCGCTTTCCCTGCCACTACGGCATCGATTTCTCCACGAAGGGCGAGTTGATCGCTGCCAGGATGTCGATCACCGAACTCAAGGATTTTCTCGGTCTCGATTCCCTCCACTATCTCAGCATCGACGGTCTTCTCGGGTCCACAGGAATAGCCGAGCCGGAAAAGCATTTCTGTAAAGCCTGTTTCGATGGGTGCTATCCAGTCGAATTCGACATTCAATTGTCCAAAGACTGTCTTGAAAGAAATCCTGCAGTTTGATAAAATTAAAAACTGGTTCTGTGCGATAAGAATGCCGTGGCCATCTTTTTGATGTGGAGCGCGGTCGAATCGGGCCGATAAGCCGGGCACAATACGACAAACGAGGCGAGGACAAAATGATCGAATCGAAGTATCTCAAGGAAAATATCGAGAATATTCAAAAACTGATGGCGATCCCCGCCTTGAAGAACTTCGAGACCAAAAGCCTTGGTAAGCTGTTGCGCTTGAGCAAAATCCGTCAGTATGAACACGGTGAGGTGATTATCAGGGAGGGCGACCTGGATCCCTGGCTCTACTTCCTTCTTTCCGGCAAAATCAAGATCTCCAAGGCCGGTCATGAAATCGGAACCATCGATCGAAAAGGCGAAATCTTCGGTGAAATGCGCATCATCGATAGCCTGAGCCGGTCTGCGACGGTATCGGCCGTCGGTCAAACCGTGTGCATGGCGGTGGACACCTCCGCCAAAGAACGCATGAGCAGCGAGGGAACGCGTGATGAAAAACTGGACTTTTTGTTGTTGCTGTACAGAATATTTGCCGAATATATGTCGATCCGGCTGCGATTGACCAACGACGAGCTGATCAAGGCCAAGAAACAGGTCGAGCAGCTCAAGAAATCACAGAAATGAAAAAAACCGTCTCTTTTTCACGAGATTCCGCCAACGTCTTTTTTCATATCACCACTCGCTGCAACCTCACCTGCCGTCACTGCTATATCAACCGCCACCAGCACGGCGACGAAACCCTTCCGCTGGCAACTGTCGAAACCTGGCTTAACCTGTTTGCCCGCAGGTCCGTCAAGGCCAACATCG
This sequence comes from Deltaproteobacteria bacterium, assembly GCA_032127235.1. Taxonomy (GTDB): domain Bacteria; phylum Desulfobacterota; class Desulfobacteria; order Desulfobacterales; family SG8-13; genus JARFQH01. The sequence goes on along the minus strand of JAQAZR010000009.1, from coordinate 808 downwards.
TCTTTCTGGGCGGCGAACCGACAGTCCATCCTGAACTCGCCCCAATGATCAAGAAGGCCCGGAAGTTTGGATACGATTCAATCACTGTGGACACCAATGGGTTCCTGTTCAATGACATCCTGTCCAAGGCCACACCGCGGGACGTCGACTACTTTAGTTTCAGCCTTGACGGTGCCACTGCCGCCACCAACGATTTGATTCGTGGTGCGGGGTCTTATGCCGCCTGCACAAACGGTATCCGGCAGGCCGTGACCCGCGGGTTTTCGGTCAGCGTGATCTTTACGGTGAGTCAAGCCAACATCCATGAAATCGGGTTGATGGGGCCGCTGCTCACCTCACTGGGCGTGAAGCGGTTTTTCATTCAGGTCATCGGCATTCGAGGCCGCTCGGCCGCCAATCGGACGGAAAACCTGCAGGTGGCCAGAGACGAGTGGTTGGGGACCGTGCCGGCGGCGGCCGAGGCGATCGCGCGGCAGGGCATAACGGGTACCTATCCTAAAGTTTTCCTGGAGGCCGGTGACCGATTCGAATGCGCCGGACGCGTGGCGGACAATTATTTCGTCTTTCCGAACGGGCGCGTCTACCGGTGTCCGCTGTGCGAGGATTTTGCACTGCACAGCCTGATGATCGACGGCAACCGTCTGACAGAGCGGGAACCCATCAACGAAAATGACCTTTTCCAGCTCGATATTCCGGAGGGTTGCGTGATGAACAAGCTCATTCAGCCCGACAACCTCAGCTACCGCCCCGATGGAACGCCGGAATACCGGGTTGCCTGCTGCCTGCTGAAAGAGGAAATCGCCGGGCA
>JAQAZR010000008.1:0-4212 GCA_032127235.1 Deltaproteobacteria bacterium | reverse complement strand
AGCTAAGCAGAGCATCGTTTTACATTTTATACTTTAAGCGATGCTTTAAGTTTTCGCTTTCAGTCTTTTGCCTTTAGCCTTGGGTCTTTCGCCCTCTTATTTCAATCCACCAGGCGGTTTTGAATCGCGTAATGGGTGAGTTCCGCGTTGGTTTTCATCTGCATTTTTTCCAGAATGCGGGTGCGATAGGTGCTGATGGTCTTGACGCTCAATGCCAGCTCTTCTGCAATTTCGGTCACGGTCTTGCCGGAGGCGATCAGGCTCAGCACCTGGAACTCGCGGTCGGAAAGGGTCTCATGGGGCAACTTGTCGGTTTCCCCGCCCAGGGCAAAAGCGATTTTTTCGGCCAGGGACGGGGTGATGTATTTGCCGCCGCGATGCACTTTGCGGATGGCCTGAATCAATTCGGAGGGCGCGCTCTCTTTGGTCAGGTATCCGGAAGCACCTGCCTTGAGGACCCGCAGCGCGTATTGGGCCTCGGGGTGAACCGTCAGGATAATCACGGGAATGTTGGGCAACTCGATTTTGAGCTGCTTCAAAACGTCCAGCCCGTCCATGCCCGGCATGCTGATGTCCAGCAGGATCACGTCATAAGGTTCCCGGCGGACCTGGTTCAGCAGCTCCCGTCCATTGTCTGCTTCGGCCGCTACCACGAGGTCGGTGGCTTCGGCCATGATTTGTTTCAGGCCGGCCCTTACAATAGGGTGATCGTCGGCAATGATGATTCTAAGCATGCGATACCGCCTTTCTGTTGCGGTACGACCACTGTGACGCGAGTGCCCTTGTCCTGAGTTCCCGAAAACTGTATGGTCCCGTTTATCCCATACACCCGTTCCCGCATTCCGATCAAGCCCAGGGATGTGGGACTGTCGATCTCCGTGTCCGCGATACCCTTGCCGTTGTCCGCAATCTCCAGCATCAACCGAGCGTCTTCCTCCCAGAGGCGAACGCCGATTTCAGTGGCAGCGGCATGGCGCAAGACGTTGGTCAAGATCTCCTGAAAGATCCGGAACACGGCTGTGGATTCATCTTGAGACAACTTGTCGGCCTCGGTGTCGAGGGTTACGCTGCAGGCTATGCCGGTTCGGCTCTGGAAATCCTCCGTCTGCCATTGGATGGCCGCAGCCAGACCGAAATCGTCCAAAATGACCGGTCGCAGTTCTGTGCACACGCGGTGCAGAACCTGCAGGGTCGCGTCAATGATGGCCCCCATGGCGTCGATTTTGGCCTGCAGCGACGGGTCCGGGCCGGGCAGGTGCTTTGCAAGCCAGGCCAGATCCATTTTGAGCACCGACAGGGTCTGGCCGAATTGGTCATGCAACTCGCGGGCAATGCGGGTTCGTTCCTCTTCGCGGACTTCTTGCAGGTGGTTGGCCAGGCGCCGCAGCTGTTCACGTGATTGTCTGATTTTTTCGACGGCCTGCTTTTCGACTTCGAGCAGGTTTTCCAGAGCGGTTGCCATCTCATCGAACACCCGGGCCAGTTGGCTGAGTTCGTCCACTCCGCCCACAGGACCGATGCGGACACTGAAATCACCTTCGGCCAGCCGTCGGCTGGCTGCCGTCATGGCCCTGACCTGCCTCAGGATAAAGACTTCGCTGCCTTCCAAACGAACAGCAAAGCCAGCAGCGTCACGACGCCGAGCAGGCTCAAATTGCGGGCGAGGGTCCGGTTGGCATCGGCAAAGGCAATTTTGCTCGGTATTGACGTAACCAGGATGATTTGGTCTTTTTTCAAAGGGCCCGCCAGAGGAGCAAATGCGTAGATCCGTGGAACCCCGTCGATGTGTTCAGCCTTCAGGAAACCGGCCCTTCGGGTCAGCACGGCCTTGACGACGCCAGCGTCGACGGGTGGGCGCTGGGACCACGTCGCGTTGACTGGATCGTAGGACAGACTTTCCCCGTTTTGATCGATCTGGAAGATGGTTGAGCCCTGGGGCAGGTCGGCCAGGGCGTCAGACACCATCCGATTGAGGTAATCCAGATCCAATGCCGCAAACAACACCGCCACCAGTTGCTGATTTTGATCCAGCATCGGTTGAGCCAGATAGAGGACCGGCTCCTCCTGGTCGTAACCCAGATGATAGTCTCCCATGGCGAAGTCCCTGAATTCCTTGGCGCGAACGAACCAATGGCGCTGGGTCAGGTTGGGCCCGGCTGGAACCGGATGCGCGCTGCAAATCAGTTCGCCATCCGGCCGGACCGCTCCGAAATTGGCATATCCCTGCGACCGGTTCAGGATACGGTCGAAGAAGTTTTGACATCGGATTGGGTCGCCGTGGCTTTCCAGGAAGAAGTCAGCCATGGTCATCAGCAGCTGTTGAGCTTCTCCCAGCACGCGTGCTTCCTGATCCGCAGCGGAGCGGGCCGTTCGCAAGGCGTTTTGATGAATGGCGCGGACTGCGTCCCGTTTTTGCTCCGAGGCATTGTAGATACCCAATGCCCAAACCGGAAGCGCCGTGATGAGGACCAGAAGGTACAACCTATTTTTGAGGCTCGCGAAATGTGAGATCTTCATCGGTACCCTAATCTCAAGACCCAAAACCTTGCATGCGGACACGTCACCGTTCTTGAGGATTGAAAAACCCTACCAGACTTTTTACCAGTTCTGCCATGAAGTCCAGATCCAGTTTGTCCATCGTATCGGAGGGCAGGTGATAGTGAGGATTGCGAAAGAAGGCCGAATCGGTAACCATCACGGCCGGAAATCCTTTGTCCCAGAATGAGGCGTGGTCGCTGAGCCTCACTGCCGGCAATAACCATCCGTCGAGAGGAACGCTCAACGAAACAACCGGAAGTCTGTTGTTCTGACCGAAACTCTTAACGAGCATGCGGGAAAAGGATCTTGAACCGAAGTTCCCCACGATGCCGATGAAATTTCCTTCTTTGGGGAAGCCGAAAAACATCAGCGGGAAAGGGTAGCGCTGACAGCCCGGTTCCCGGCAGGTGTACCCCACCATTTCAAGACAGATCATGCCATCCAGCGAAAGCTTTTCCCGCTTGGCTTTGGCGGCGTAAACCCGGCTGCCCATAAAGCGTGTACCATAAGCCGGCGGCTCTTCAAGCGCAAAGGCAACGAAGGTGACTTTCAAATCGAGAAACTGGCTCCCAGCCATTGCCTGCAACTCTCGGGCCGTCTCCAGTAAAACGGCCACGGCACTACCGTTGTCGTCGGCACCCACGGTCCCAGTCACCGAGTCGTAGTGAGCTCCTACCAGATAGTGACGGGACTGCGTGCTGCCAAAAGACAACTCGGCCACCACGTTGGACACCGACATATCGCGATAGGAGTACGGTTCGAGGCGAACCGGCACTTGGATGCTCTTGAAGAAGGAATAAATAAAGTCGGCTGTTCTGCGGAGGTTATTGGGATGTCGGACACTGCGCTCTCCGATGCTGCGTGTCAACATAACCAGGTGGTCATGCAGGTGGCCTTTGGTCTGTTGAAGGTCCATCGACTCGATCTCCTGATGTGGCTGTCCATTCGTCGGCGAACCACCGAACACCGCCAGTGCCGCCAATAAGAGGCCAAACCATTTCACCCATCACCACCCTGAATTGAGCCGTTTTCGATAGGTTCGGCATATAATATTTATATGTCATGATCAAGTGCTTGAAACGGTTACTTCTTTCGATTGGTGTAACCAATTTCGTATTGACGTCTCTTAATACATCAAATTCCTGTTTTTTTCTGAAATTGGGATTCCAAATTGTGATGGTAGCTGGCTGATTGGATGAACCACCTTGTGCAACTTTAGGGATGCATGAAACTACCGTCAGTTGGCGTAATCGCATGAGAAGCCGGGCTTTGCCCGGCTTTTTCATGTGTGCCTGGTATAGCGCATTGGCCGAGCTTCTGGCGATAGCCGGAAGTAATAAAAAAACCGTCTTTACGGACGGAAGTGCAACACCGATCGCGCTTGCAGCGGGATAGGGGCAGTTTCCAGAATTGGGGCGTCTGAAGGATGCATGAGGCAGAACCTGTGCACGTAGCGAACAGCGAACCAACTTTATGGCACCGGCAAGTAGGTCGAACCGTCATGACCAGGCGAGCCCTGATATCCGGATGCTGTCAGAATGGACATGTGACAAGAGGTCTGTTATAATAAAACCTTAAAAACAGTTACAATCCAGGACAAAGCCAAACCTGCTGAAAAGCAGGGACGGAAAACCACGGGCCTTTCGACAGGCAGCCGGGTTGCCAGGGGAGTGA
>JAQAZR010000007.1:0-7110 GCA_032127235.1 Deltaproteobacteria bacterium | reverse complement strand
GCAGCGGTTTCCGGCATCAAGGTCGATGTGACCGACGCCGGCAGCACCTGGACGGTGATTACCGGCTGGCTGAAATCCAGCGAGGGCGGTGTGCGTTGGTTGAAAAACATCATTTTGTTCGTCGTGACAATCTTGGCGTTTTTGATCTTGTCGTCGATCCTCGGTAAAGCCACCCGGAGAGCGGTCGCGAAAGCCAAGGGGGCCTCGGCGCTGTTGAAGGACTTTCTGGTGAACGTGGTCCATAAGGCCACCTTTCTGGTCGGTTTGGTGGTGGCACTCTCCATGCTGGAAGTCAACATCGGTCCCTTTCTGGCAGCCATCGGCGCAGCTGGTTTCATTATCGGCTTTGCTTTGCAAGGTACTCTTAGCAACTTCGCCGCCGGGATCATGATTTTGCTGTACCGGCCTTACGATATCGGCAACTTCGTCAATGTGGCCGGGATCAGCGGAACGGTGTCGGCCATGACCCTGGTGTCAACCACTCTCACGCTGCCGGACAATCAAACCGTTATCGTTCCGAACAACTCGATCTGGGGCGGAATCATCACGAATGTCACCGGAAGCGAAACGCGCCGTGTCGACATGGTGTTCGGCATTGGCTACGAAGATGATATCACCAAGGCGCAAAGCATCCTCGAAAAGATCGTCAAAGATCATCCGCTGGTTCTCGGATCCCCTGAGCCGGTGATTCGCTTAAACGAACTGGCTGATTCGTCCGTGAACTTCGTCTGTCGTCCCTGGGCCAAAACGAGCGACTACTGGACGGTTTACTGGGACATCACGCGGCAGGTGAAAGAACAGTTCGATCAAAACAGCATCAGCATACCGTTCCCGCAGCGGGATGTTCACGTTCATCAGGTCAGCGCCTGATGCCATGCAACTGAATAAAAAAGCAGGTTATTTCATACTGCCTCGATCGGTCCGACCGCAGTAAACAAAACTGATCTTGGGCGCGTGCGCCTGAAAACAATGCCGGCCTCTTCCGGTAGCAGAAACGATCACATGAAAAACAAACACCTCATTGCAAAATCCCGCAAACTCGCGGAGCTGTTCCGCGTCACCAACGGCGACAGGTTCAAACTCAAAGATGTTGACCCGGGCGACACCCTCGACTTCAAGTCGGAGGACAAGCCGCGGGCCAAGGCGGCGCTGGCTGCCGGTGTCGAGGTGCTCGCGGAACTGCAGGACAAGCTCTATGCGCAGGACAAGTGGGCCGTGCTGCTCATCCTCCAGGCAATGGACGCGGCGGGCAAGGACGGCACCATCAAGCACGTTATGTCCGGACTTAACCCGCAGGGCTGCCAGGTCTTTTCGTTCAAGGTGCCCACGAACGAAGATCTGGATCACGACTATCTCTGGCGCTGCATGAAGTGCCTGCCCGAACGCGGCCGGATCGGCATCTTCAACCGCAGCTATTATGAGGAGACGCTTGTGGTGCGGGTGCATCAGGAGTTTCTGGCCAAGCAGAAGCTGCCACCGGAACTGATCACGAAAGACATTTGGAAGGAGCGGTTTCAGGACATCCGCGCGTTCGAACGCTACCTGACGCGCAACGGTGTGGTCGTCCGGAAGTTCTTTCTGCACGTGTCCAAGAAGGAGCAGAAGCAACGTTTCCTCGAGCGCATAGAGAATCCGGAGAAGAACTGGAAGTTCTCAGCCTACGACGCAAAGGAGCGGGAGCATTGGGATGCCTACATGGAGGCGTACGAGGCTATGATACAGCATACTGCCACGAAAGATGCGCCGTGGTACGTGGTGCCGGCAGACAACAAGTGGTTCACCCGCGTCATAGTGGCTGCGGCGGTCATCGATACGCTGGATTCCCTGAAACTCGCGTATCCACAGGTCGGCCCGGACAAGTTGAAGGAACTCGCTGTGGCCAAACGCCTGTTACTGGCAAAGAAATAATTCCCCACTGAAACAAGAAAACAAATTAGCAATACGCAGAGCCTGCACTGCGCATGACCGGCGTAAAGTAGGAACCTTATCATCGGCATTATTTAGCGATAGGTTTTACCTGTTACAATTTACCGACTTATTACCGGTTGAATATTGAGAGCAGGTGCGTATTATATTAATTATCAAACTGATCGGTTTCTGGTTCTGGGTTTGAGCCCGCCCTGGCCTCCGGCTAAGTAGCCTACGCCTCGGAGAGCGCAATGGGAAGAGGATATGAAATTGTTTCTATATTTATTAGAGGTTGCTTTCCATTACCACGTCTTTGCTATCCGGGTCTGGGCCAGGGGTTCAAAGGTTATAAAACAAGGAGGACGACATGTCACTAAGTGAGTATTTTGAGAACACCGAGGGGTTCGGCGTCCTGGCGACGGCAGATGGAGAAGGAAGGGTGGATGCGGCCGTTTACGCGCGACCGCACATCCTGGAAGACGGAACAATTGCCATGATCATGCGAGATCGGCTGACTCATCACAACCTGCAGTCCAACCCTCACGCGACCTACCTTTTTCGCGAAAAAAAACCCGGGTACAAGGGCAAAAGGCTATTTCTTACCAAGATCCGTGAAGAGCAGGAGGGTGAGCTCATGCAATCGTTGCGCAGACGGCAGTATATCGATGAAAAGGATGAGGCCAAGTTCCTGGTCTTTTTTTCGATAGACAAGGAATTGCCGTTGATAGGAGCCGGTAAATAGTCGATAAAAATAGGGTTCAGGGTTCAAAGGTTAAGGGTCAGGGTTCAAAGGTTCCGGGGTCAGGTTCAGCGTTCAAGGAAGGACTTCAATCCTTCAACCCTGAAAGGGGAATCCCGCCTGGGCGGGAAACCTTTGAACCTATGTCGCTTCAATCCATCAACATAGAACGTTGAATCCCGCATAGGTCGGGAAACCGCTCAACCCTGGTTTTTAATCTCTATTTTGTCCAATTCGACAGCACTTGGAGCCGCTCAAATGGCCAAGGCAAACGACATCCGCCAAGAGATAACGAACCTCTGTTCATCCCAGAAACTGGCTGTTTTATGCACCCAAAGGAATAACCAACCCTATGCCAGTCTGGTTGCCTTCGTCATTTCTAATGATTTGAAATACCTTTACCTCATTACACCCAAAACCACGCGCAAATTTACAAACCTGGCTGCCAATCCGCAGGTTTCCGTTATGATCAACAGCAGCGAAAATCAGGAATCCGATTTTCATCGGGCCATGGCGGTGACCATCATCGGGAGTGCAACGGAAATATCCGGGCGCAAGCGTCCGGGAATTATAAAAACCTATGTCGAGAAGCACCCCTATCTGGAGGATTTTGCCAAATCACCAACCTGCGCCTTGGTTCAGATAAAGGTCAAATCCTATTTTCTCGTGAAAAATTTTCAAAATGTGATGGAGTTGCACCTGCACGAATGAGATTGGTCTTACCTGCCAGCGAAATCGGACGTCGCCATCGTCGAAAGGTGGGGGGTAAAGCACTTGCTTTATCCAGACTGCTTAAGATCGGGATAACGATTCCGGACACGCTGTGTGTCACTGGAGATGCTTATCGGGCTTACGTGTCGCAAACGGGTCTGCGCGAACGGATTTCCCTTGAACTGCATCGCAAAGAATTCAGCCGGATGCGTTGGGAAGAAATATGGGATTGTGCCACGCGGATCAGGAGCCTGTTTCTGCGTATACCGATTCCGTCTGCCATCGAGGCCGACCTCAAGGGTTCCATAGACGCGTGTTTCGGCGGCAAAGCCGTTGCCGTGAGGTCTTCGGCCCTCGATGAAGACGGTACGGCAGCGTCATTTGCCGGTCTGCACGAATCATTCGTCAATATCCGGGGGATCGAGTCGATTCTGAAACACGTTTGCCTCGTGTGGGCTTCTTTGTGGTCGGATGCGGCCCTGCTCTATCGGCAGGAAATCGGGCTGAGTGTCGAAAAAAGCGCCATGGCTGTCATTGTCCAGGAGGTTGTCGCCGGTGACCGTTCCGGGGTTGCGTTCACCAGAAATCCAGTTGCCCCCTCCCATGGGGTCATCGAATCGGTTCACGGTATGAATCAGGGACTCGTCGACGGAATTGTGGAGCCTGACCGCTGGGTAGTGGATCGCAGGACGCGTGAAATAATATCGCACACCCCGGTGCTGCGACAGTACTGGCTGGTTCCCGGTGAAGACGGCGTGCACAAAGCGCCTCTGCCGCTGGATATATCCCAGCGCCCGCCGCTCAACCCACAAGAAGTCCGGACCGTATTCGATACGGCCATGCAGGCCGAAGAATTTTTCGACGCTCCGCAGGATGTTGAATGGACGTTCAGGGGTCATGATATTCACCTGCTGCAGTCCCGGCCGATCACCACCCTTAAATCCGAAGACGGCGAGGATAAGCGCGGCTGGTACTTGAGTCTTCACAGAACCTTCGAAAACCTGAAAGTCTTGCGCGAACGGATCGAAATGAAGTTCATCCCGGCTATGGTCCACGAGGCCGACCGCCTGTCAAAATTGGATTTGAATAAACTATCCGACCAGGACCTGGCCGAAGAAATAAAAAGGCGGTGGGAGATCAATCACAAATGGGTCACCGTTTACTGGGAAGAATTTATACCATTCGCCCACGGTATTCGACTGTTCGGCCAGTTTTACAACGATGCGGTTCAACCCGATGACCCTTATGAATTCATCGACTTGCTGTCAGACACCCAAATGGTCAGCGTCAAACGGAACCGGATGCTTGAAGAACTGGCCGATATAATTCGCAACGATCCCGGGCTTGCAGAAAATCTGAGGGGCGATGGTCACATTGACGAGACATCCGTATTCAACCGGAAGGTCGAGCGTTTCATCCGGGAATACGGCGATTTGTCATGCTCCGTTACGGGCGGGACCCAGTGCCTCCAGGCAAAGGAACCGCTGGTGAACGTTCTGCTTGAAATGGCGGCACATCCTCCGGTATCGACGCCTCGCCGCAGTCTGAAGCGCACCGATAAATTGAAGACAGCCTTTCTGAGCCGGTTTGGTGAAGGAGAACGCGAGCAGGCAGCCGAGAAGCTCGATCTGGCCCGCGCCAGTTATCAGCTGCGGGACGACGACAACATCTATCTCGGCAGAATCGAATCCCAGCTGCTGGCTGCCATTCAAACGGCCCGCCGGCGACTCTCCGGGCTAAAGCAAGAAAAGCGCACCACGGGCGTTTCGCAGATTCTGGCAGATGTGCTGGCCGAATTGGATCCCGCCGGCTCATCGAAAACGGCGGAAGAAGAAAGCACCGGATCCCCGCGGAGCATCAAGCCCAGGCAGCTCGTCGGCCAGCCGGCCGGACCCGGTATCGCCAGAGGCAGAGCCCGTGTGATTCGAGAGCATTCGGATCTGGCCGATTTCCAGCATGGTGATGTCATGGTGTGTGATGCGGTCGACCCGAACATGACGTTCGTCGTTCCGTTGGCCGCAGCGGTGGTGGAGAGAAGAGGCGGCATGCTGATTCACGGCGCGATTATCGCGCGGGAATACGGTTTGCCGTGCGTCACCGGTATACCGGATGCCACAACCCTTGTGCAAACCGGAGAGGAAGTCACGGTCGACGGCTATCTGGGGATCGTTACCGTCGGTTCGGGTGAGATTTGAAGCCATATGGTCGATTCATCAGATATGAGCACTGCCTCTGGCTGCCGCCTTCAGTTTGATCAAAGAGGACATTTTTAAGTTTCGGTGAAAAATTCCAAATCGCAAATAACAAATAACAAACAAATCACAATGACCGAAATTCAAAAATACAAACCTGTTTGGGTCATTGGATATTGATATTTGGGATTTCATTGGAATTTGGTGCTTGGAACTTGACATTTTTGAAGTCCTTAATACCCGGGATTGTATCTTTAAAGATGATCTTTCTATTGGGTATAACAAGAAGCTAAAAGGGGATGCCGAGAACGATGAAGGAAAAACCGATTCTCATCACCGGTGCGACGGGGTATGTCGGCGGAAGACTGGTTCCGGCCTTGATCGAGGCAGGGTATCGGGTGCGTGCGATGGGCAGAAACCTCGAAAAATTGGGCTGCCGACCGTGGGCGCGTCATGAAAGGATCGAACTGGTGCAGGGGGATGTTTTGGATCTCAAATCCCTCACACTAGCCGCCACGGGGTGTTGGGCGGCTTACTACCTGGTCCACTCCATGATTGCTCAGAAAGAAAAGTTTGTCGAAGCCGATCGCCGGGCGGCCCACAATATGGTCAAGGCGTCAGCCACGGCCGGGCTGGAGAGGATCATCTACCTGGGCGGTTTGGCCGAGGCAAAGCAGGGCGCACTGAGCAAGCACCTTCTGTCGCGCATCGAGGTCGCTCAGATTCTCCAGTCGGGTCCGGTACCGACGACTGATTTGCGGGCGCCGATGATATTGGGTTCCGGCAGTGCATCGTTCGAAATTCTGAGGTACCTCGTGGAGCACCTGCCGGTGATGATCACCCCGCGGTGGGTTCAGTCCCTTAATCAGCCCATAGCCATTCGGAACGTCATCGGTTACCTGGTCGGATGCCTCTCCCGCGACGAAACGACCGGGGAGACGTACGACATCGGCGGCCCGGACGTCCTCACCTACCGCAATCTCCTGGACATCTACGCACAGGAGGCGGGACTTCGAAAACGTCTCATCCTGCCGGTGCCGGTGCTGACACCGACTCTGAGCGCCTACTGGATCAATTTCATCAGCCCCGTGCCGACCTCGATCGCCCTGCCGTTGACGGAGGGGCTGACCAGCGAGGCCGTCTGCACCGAGAATCGAATTCGATCCATCATCCCTCAAAAACTCCTCAGCTGCCGTGATGCGATACACACGGCGCTGGACAAAGTGAAGCAGGAACAGATCGATACCTGCTGGATGGATGCCGGGGCGATGCTCGAACCCGAATGGGCCCATTGCGGAGATGCCCAGTGGGCCGGCGGTACGATATTGAGCTGCGGTTATCGGGTGCGCATCCGGGCGACTGCTGAAGACATCTGGGGGCCCATCAGCAGAATCGGCGGAAGAACCGGGTGGTATCACCTGGACATACTATGGCGCCTGCGCGGCCTCATCGATCGTCTCGTCGGTGGCGTCGGCTTGCGAAGAGGGCGGCGCCACCCATCCGAACTGATGGTGGGCGATGCATTGGATTTCTGGCGGGTCCTGAAAGTCGACCCACCAC
>JAQAZR010000006.1:0-3062 GCA_032127235.1 Deltaproteobacteria bacterium | reverse complement strand
CATGAATATCGTTCTGGGGCCCTGGCAGGCCCGGCCGGACGGGCATTGGCAAAAAGTGCTGTCGGGCGGGCAGGAGATCGTGACAACCGCGCCGCCAGCCGCCGATGCGGTTGGCGTGGTTGATTCCGACAAGATAGCGGTTTTTGACGCATTCGACTCCGTGAGGGCCAGAAAAAACATCCTCAAGGGGACGATCTCAAGACTGGTGCTCGAAAAAGGAAGCCGGAACACCGTTGCCACCGTCCTGGTGGAAGGGATGCCGTTTGCCGTCATGGTGCCGCCCCAGCGGATTGAATCGCTGAATCTGTATCCGGGCAGGGAGATCGACATTTACTTCAGCCCGAATTCGGTTAAATGGATCCAGCCGGGTGATAGAAAACATCTAAAAAAATCGGGAGTTTAAAAATCATCCCGTCAGGGGTACCATCAATGCGGGTTTACATCGGGTTTGACGACACGGATACGCGTGAATCGGCCATCGGTACCGGCAAGCTGGCGCGATGTTTCGAAGGCGAATTGCCGAGAGACGGCCTTCTCTGGGGGGTGGTTCGCCAGCAGCTGCTGGTTCGCGATGATATACCTTACACGTCGCACAACAGCGCGGCCTGCCTCGTGATCGATCTCGGCGACAACGGAGGCCTGGATGAAATGATCTCCGCTGCCGTCGACTATCTTGAGCAGAGGGCCTGCTTCGGCAGTGACCCCGGTATCTGCGTGGCCTGGGAAACCGCCGCAGGGTTCTCTTCCCTGGTTGAATTCGGCCTGGCCTGTACACGCCGGAAAATGTCGCAAAAAGACGCCATTCAAGCGGCCGGTCGTTTTCATCTCTCAGGGCACGGTGGCACCAACGACGGCATTATCGGAGCGGCGGCAGCGGTCGGCCTGTCCAGTTCGGGCTGGTGCGGCCGGTTCATCGAGTTCGGTCGCCTGCGTGAATACGCCGACTTCGTGACGGCCGGCACGCTGATGTCCCGAGGCATCCAGGTGGTTTCGATCGACCGGGATGCAAAGGTGCCGGCACCCGAAGAGATGGTGTTGACGAACCGGTGGGTGCGCCCCTGCCTGTTGAGCGGTCGACCGGTTCTCATGGTGCGTCCCAAGGCAGAAGGGCTTTGGGAGAACATTGGCGAGAAAAGGGTCAAGCAGACGATTTCAGTCGGTGGTAGCGCCGGATAAAACTTTGTAGGTTTTCGACTTGCCGTTCCATGTAAACGATCCAAATCGCCAGAATCTCCTCGCCTTCCGGGGTCAGGCGATACATTCGCTTGGCCGGTCCGCTCCCCTCGGTTTCCCACTCGGAATGCACCAGCCCGTCTTCTTCCAGCTGCCGCAAATGACGATAGATCATGCCTGGCGGTGCCTGTCCTTCCACGAAACCGAACTCCTGAATACTGTGGATGAGCTCATATCCGTAGGAAGGCTTCAAGTTGAGTCCGAGCAAAATGGACGGCTGAACATAGCGCTCGGCTTTCCCGCCTCCGGGGCGAAGGACTCTTTTCGACGTCTTATTTGTTTTCGTTGACATATGTCCTTTAAGGATATACTGTCTAAAAAGCCAAGCGGTCGGGCTCGGTGTCCGGACCGCGATCGCAAAACCTCAACACGTTATAAATACAAAAGAAAAGAGGTCGCAATGAAAATATTTGTTCGTGAAAGACGCAAGGTCGATAAGGGTGAAAAAAAGCCACGCTTCCGGGTTGCCGGCGTCAGCGGCGGAGACATCAAGCTTTACGTTAACCACATGCGAAAAAAGGAACTGGATCAGCTGGCTGCTGCAACCAGTGCCGAGATCGTGTATCTTCAGGCGGTCAAAGACGGCAAAGGCAAAGGCAAACGCAAAGCCGCCGCCTCAGCGTAATCGGAGTCAGCAACTCTGCATCGTCTTACGTCTTCTTGTAGATGATCGTGCCGACGTGTTGGCCTTCCAGGGCGGCCAGGATGTATTCAGGGTGATGAAGTGCATCGATGATCTGTAATTCTTTTAGGCACTTGGCCCTCTGCAGCATCGCGAGGATCGGCCGCTCGATGATCAGGTCGTCCAAGTCCAATTCCAGCAGCGCCTCGGCGGAAATGCGATCGAAAAATTTCGGGGGTGCATCGGTGGAGGACGCCGCCTTTTTGGGGTCTTGGTCGTAGAGGCCTTTTTCGTCCTTGAGAAAAATCAGCGACCGCGCACCGATGTTCTCGGCCAGCAGAAATGCGCCGCAATCGGTGCGATGGGGTGGAATCGAGCCGTGTTCGGCCGGGTGTTCGAAAAACCCGTAGGGCGGGATGCCGGTGGTAATCGGCAAATAGCCGAGTTTGCAGAACATGGTCAGCTGTTCCAGATTGTCGCCGTGGCCGATCTTGACCCCGCCGTGTTTCGACAGCAAAACCGCCAGCATCTCCGCGTTCTGCCACGACACCTTGTCTCCGAGCTTGGAGAGCACACCGGTGGGCATGCCCAGATCAACTCCTATATTATAAACGTGCCGCGCCCGGGTTCCGCCGCCGGTCATCAGCAGGATTTTGTGTTTGTCCTTTGCCTCGATCAGCACATCGAGGATCGGCAGCAGGGCTTTCGCGCCGCGGTCCATGATGCTCTGCCCGCCGATCTTGAGCACATTGATGTCCGGGTGCATCCGGAAGTACTCTTTGGCCTCGGTCTGCTTCAAGAATGCCTTGCTGACCAGAGATTCTCCCATCATGGGGGTGTCGATATGCAGTCGGCCGGTTGCGCCTTCCTCCTTAATCAGCTTCGTCATTCGCCTTCTCCCGATTCAATGTTCATGCGCACAAAAAACGCACCTGAAGAGGTGCGCAAAGGTAACCCGGCGAGCAGAAGGTGTCAAGGGTGCGACGTAAACTGCGGCAATTCTCCGTGAAAATAAGAACCCATTCGATTGCGCCGGCTAACCAGATGTTAATCCCGCGGGACAAAACTCGCGCAACAGCAAGCATAAAACCGAACACGGCTGAGGCTTCGAAAATGAATGTATCTTAAACTCCATTCAGGCGTGACGATTGCATCCAAGTGGATACCGATCGACATCTTCAGACGCTCAAGCGCTCGGACTTCAACA
>JAQAZR010000005.1:0-7449 GCA_032127235.1 Deltaproteobacteria bacterium | reverse complement strand
ATCCCTGATGATCCCCAGTTCATAAATGCCGACCGCATTCGGTGCATGGGTGCTCTTGGCCAGCAGAAAACCGAGCAGCGGCAGCCGCATGCCGACGAAAACGACTTCACCGTCCGCAATTTCCCGTGCAGCGGCCGTCACCATCAGCTCAGCCGGGGTGTAAGCGATCGGTGGTTCTTTCCGATTATTCATTGAGGCTCCTGTTCGATTTCCAGGAACAACGGTTTTTAAATGATCGGTTTTAGGTTTTAAGTTTTAGGTTTTAAAAAGAAACTCTTTCTGCCTTCGTTTGCTTAATTTCCCCAGCCAAAGCATTGCCCATGCACCTTGTACCTATTTCCTTCCGCCTTTCGCCTTTCTTTAATACCCATAATCGACCGGCTCGGAAAACAGGTGCTGTTTAAGGGCCAGTTCCCGCAACCGGTCTTCCCCCAACAGCCTCAGGTAATCGGCTGAAACACGGACATCATCCACCCATTTTTTCAACCAGCACCGGAAGGCTTCTTCGGTCCGGCTGGCGTCGCGGTATTCGAGGAACGCTCGGTGGTCCCTGTTGTAATAGCCCGGTGCCGGCGAAGGATGGGCACCCCACGGGACATGAACAACGGCGCCGACGCGCAATCCGGGAGTCACCACCCGATTGGGATCGCTGCTGATGATCTCCGGTGCGACAATCTCCTCGGCGGTGACGATCACCGACCGGCCGGCCAGGCAGGCTTCACGGGTCACACCCATGTTGCCCCACACGTGCGCATTGCCGTATTCATCTGAGCGCTGGGCATGAATGATGGTGACATCCGGCTGAATGGCCCGCACGGCCGTGAGTTTCCGGCCGGTAAACGGACACAGCATGGTTTTCAGGTTCGGATTGGTTCGGTAAAGATCGCTGCCGAGCGCCGTGCCGGTCGGCATGAACGGCAGGCCCATTTTCCCGGCTGTCAACGCTGTAACCAGGGTCAGGATCGAATGGTCCTCGACGGTAATGTGCCCGGACTCTACCGCGCGCCTGAAATTGTAGCCGGAGCCGGTGATGACGTTGCCGACCCAGGCGGCCCTGATCTTGTTCACGCACCCGGCTCCGATGATTTGGTCGAACAGGATGTCCGAAATCGGGCCGATAAGCGTCAGGCCACGTTTGCGCTGCCGGATGATTTCGTGACCGGCGGCAAAGGGAATGAGGGTTTCCTGCGCAGTCCCCAGGGCGACGGCACTGCCATCGCGCACGAGACTCGAAACGGCTTCCGGCAGGCCGGTCAATTTGGAAGCAGGCATATCAGGAGACTCCGTCACAGGTTCACAGAGAACCGCCGGTCTTGAATGTCGCCGGTTTACGTTTAAAGGCCTGTATGATATACTTTTTAGGACATTATTTGTACTGTAAAGTTCGATCGGCGCCCCGAATGCGGAGACCCTTGCAAGGAAACGTTGCGCGACAGACGAAAAAGGTGAAGAAAACCGGTCCAGATGACGCCCGCAGAGGAAGCGCAGATACGATATCCGCAGTCCGGCGATTCGGTAAAAGGCGACATACTGTATATTTTCGGGGAACTGCAATCGCCTCAATGCCTGCCTCACCTTCGGTCGGTTCTGGCGGCCGAGAAGAATCCGGAAATCAGAGAGGCCGCACAGGAGGCGCTTGAAAAAATAGAGAATCAATGACTGACCTGACATCCATCATCGAGATTTTGCAGCACAATGAAAAAATCGCCCGGCGATTCTTCGAAATTGAAAAACGGGTCTTGACGATACTGAACTTCACCGATCTCTTCGAAGTTCTGCTGGCCGAAATCCGCCAACAATTCAAGGTGCCCTATGCTTGGATGACCCTGATCGATAAGAGTGAAATTTCCAATTTCATCCAGCAGCTCGAATCCTCCGACCGGCTCAAGGCTCGATTGAACATGGTCGAAAAAGACACGTTCGTGGACCTCGTCGGGACACAAATGACGCCGCTCCTGGTCAACCAGAATCTGAAACCTTACTACCGTTTGCTGCCGCAGAGTCGCAAATATGCCGTTCAATCGATGGCCATCGCTCCGATTTCGCTGGACGGTGAAATAATCGGCAGCCTGAACCAGGCCGATATTTCTTGCCGTCGTTTCCAACCGGGAATGGATACGAGTCTGCTCGAACAACTGGCCATGAAGGTATCGTTGTGCCTGTCCAATGTGACCGCACACGAAAAACTGCGTTTCCTGGCCTATCACGACCCGCTGACCGGTCTGCTCAATCGGCGGGTCATGGAATCGGTCCTGTCGCGCGAGTTTGCACGCTCACGGCGCTATCCGCAATTTCTTTCGCTGGTGTTTCTGGACCTCGATCATTTTAAAAACGTCAACGATCGCTACGGCCACGACCGGGGCGACGATCTGCTCGTTTATGTTGCCAAAGGCCTTACGCGGATGAGCCGCACACCCGACGTCGTGGCCCGCTATGCCGGCGACGAGTTTGTCATCATCCTCCCCGAGACGACCAAGAAGAGTGCGGCTCAACTGATGCGGCGCGTCTGTGACTACTTTTCAGAACACCCCCTGGAGTTCGAAGCCATGCGGATGCCGGTTTCCATCAGCTTCGGTATCGCCTCGGCAGAAGACGAGGGCGTCGTCGATCCCGAATCGCTCTTGAAAAGAGCAGACAATGCCCTCTACGAGGCCAAGAAATCAAGAAACAGCACGCCCAGCCCCTTGCCGGTTACGTTCCGTGAAAATCAAAGCGTCATCGATTTTCCAGCAAAATAAACTACTGACATTCGGTATAAAAAAAGTATTCTTTAATGCGCATAGTAAAAAGCCCTGTCCGTTTTCCGGACAGGGCTTTTTACTTTCGAGGATTTCGCGAACCAACGGCCACAACAGGCCGGGGGTGTTCTCTTATTTCGCAAC
Source organism: Deltaproteobacteria bacterium (assembly GCA_032127235.1). Lineage (GTDB taxonomy): Bacteria > Desulfobacterota > Desulfobacteria > Desulfobacterales > SG8-13 > JARFQH01. The sequence continues at coordinate 4,567 of JAQAZR010000005.1, read as the reverse complement.
CGTTAAAAGGGTTGAAAGGTCCGATGCGTTTCAAACCACCTAATTGTAAGTGTTTACAGGGTGCCACAGATGCAAGGCGTCGGGCGCGCAGACGTACTTTTGTACTTCAAGTGCCCGACAACACAGCAGATGCGGTGCCCTGTGAACGCTTACCTTATTTCTTCTCCGTATCAGGAATCGGGCCTTCATCGGATGGCTCCGGCGCTTCTTTTTTATCATCGACGGCGTTGGTCTCAGTCTCCTGGGTCGCCGCTTCTGCGGCCGGCTGATCGCCGGTCTGTTCTTCAATTCTTTCTTCCGGCTCCGCTGCCTTGCGAGCCTCTTTTTCGACCGGCATGGCCTCCGTCACGGTGTCAGCGTCCTTTCCCTCGACGGCCGCTTTTTCTTCCACCGCTTTCTTGTCGGGCACCGTGGCCTTCGCTTTGACAGTTTTCTTTTTCGTCTCGCCGACGTCGGCTGAGGGCGTTACGAGTTCGATGACCGAAATCGGCGCGGCATCACCGGCACGCCGGCCGAGCTTGACCACACGCGTGTACCCCCCCGCAATGGCTTTGAAACGGCTTTGGGCCTCTTCGAACAGCTTGTGCACAACTTTTTTTTCCCTGACGATGGCCATGGCTTGCCGCCTGGCGTGCAGATCGCCCCGTTTGGCCAGGGTGACCAGATGATCCGCCCAGTGTCGCAGTTCTTTGGCCTTTGCATCGGTGGTTTGAATGCGCTGATGTTTAAACAAGGAGGTCACCATGTTCCTGAACATAGCGTCTCTGTGGCTCGCGGTGCGGTTCAACTTCAACCCAGATTTACGGTGTCTCATGGTGACCGTTTACTCCTCTTCTTCCGTTATTTCTTCGGGTGGCATGAACCCGTCCAGTTTCATTCCGAGCGAAAGCCCCATGTCGACGAGAACTTCCTTGATTTCGTTCAGCGACTTACGCCCGAAGTTCTTGGTCTTCAACATCTCGGCTTCCGTCTTGGACACCAGTTGATAGATTTTGTGGATATCGGCATTTTTGAGGCAATTCGCGCTCCGCACGGAAAGTTCGAGCTCGTCGACCGTGCGGTAAAGATTGTCATTCCAGCGCGGTTTCTCATCATTTTCGGCGTCGTTGTCGAGGGTCGGTTCTAGATTTTCGTCGAAATTGATGAAGATCGACATCTGGTCTTTCAGAATCTTGGCTGCGTAGGCCACACAGTTCTCCGGTAATATACTACCATCCGTCCAGACTTCCAGCGTCAGTTTGTCGTAATCGGTCTTCTGGCCGACGCGGGCATTGCCGACCACGTAGTTGACGCGCTTGACCGGAGAAAAGACGGCGTCGATCGGAATCGTTCCGATCGGCGCATCCTCGTCTTTATTGTTTTCCGCCAGAGTGTAGCCCTTTCCCACCTTGACGGTCATGACCATATTGAGCTTGGCACCCTCGCCTAAAGTGGCAATGTGCAGATTCTTATTCAGAATTTCGCACTTTCCGTCATCGCTGATAATATCGCCGGCAGTGATCTCCTTCTCGCCCTTGGTTTCGATTCTGACGATGTGGGGCTCGGCATCGCTGACTTTTAAGCGGACCTCTTTGAGATTGAGAATGATTTCCGAAACGTCTTCGAGGACACCGGGTATGACGCTGAATTCATGCATCACCCCGTCGATTTTTACGGACGTGATGGCGGCACCGTGAAGGGAAGACAAGATGACCCGCCTCAAGCCGTTGCCGATGGTGATTCCGAATCCTCTTTCGAGCGGCTCACACACGAACTTGCCATACGAAGGTTTGCTGGTTACCTGAACCTTTTCCGGCTTGAACATATCACGCCAGTTGATGTACATAAGTTCATTCGGTGACATTTTTTTGAATCTCCAGCCTTTTTTGTGGTGTTGGTAGCAACAAATTGAATTTTGGAACACCAAGCCCGATTTTTTTCTTCCTTCGCAGATTCATTCCAAAATCCCGCCGGGCAACAAGCCCCGGTTTCCAGCGCAGGCGGAAACCGTTTATTTGGAATAGAGTTCGACGATGAGCTGCTCCTGGATCGGCATCGTGAGGTCTTCACGAGCCGGAAAATTCTTGACGACTCCTTTCATGTTCTCTTTTTCCAAGTCCAGCCACTGGGGAATGCCACGACGCACGACGCCGTCCATTGAATCGGAAATCGCCTGAACCTTACGGCTTTTTTCTCGGACTTCGATGACATCGCCCGCCTTAACGAGATAAGAGGGGATATCGACCTTTTTGCCGTTGATGACGAAGTGGTTGTGCCTGACAAAATGACGCCCCTGCGAGCGAGAATTGACGAACCCCAACCGGTAGACGACATTGTCGAGCCGCCGCTCGAGTGCGACCAGAAGGTTTGTGCCCGTGACACCCTTCTGGCGATCCGCCCGCATGAAAAACAGTTTGAACTGTTTTTCAGAAAGACCGAACATTTTTTTTACTTTTTGCTTCTCTCTGAGCTGTATGCCGTAATCCGATATTTTTCTGCCGCGACGTTGGCCGTGTTCTCCGGGGGGGTAGCTGCGGCGGTCAAACGCACATTTATCGGAATAGCACCGATCGCCTTTGAGATAGAGTTTTAAATTCTCGCGCCGGCATATCCGGCAGACAGAGCCTGTATAGCGTGCCAATATGAATCCTCCTGTCTTGCTTCCAAAGGGGTCTTCCGGAAGAGCGTGGATGGCGCATCGGCAACTGATTCAACGCCATTCTCAACCCTTCAACCCGGCAAACCCATCCTGTCGATCGACCGTTTAAACGCGACGTCTTTTGGGCGGCCGGCAGCCGTTGTGGGGAATGGGCGTAACGTCCTTGATCACGATGACGTTGAATCCGGTAGCCTGCAGCGACCGCAGGGCCGATTCGCGTCCGGGACCGGGTCCCTTGACAAAAACCTCGACGTTTTTCATACCGTGTTCCATCGCTTTTTTGGCGGCATCCGAGGCCGCCATTTGGGCGGCAAATGGGGTGCTTTTGCGTGAACCTTTAAATCCCTGAGCTCCGGCGCTTGACCAAGCCACCACGTTCCCGGTCTGATCGGTGATGGTGATAATCGTGTTGTTGAAGGTAGACTGAATGTGAACAACACCGTTTTGGATATTCTTTTTTTCTTTCTTTTTGGTACGGGTTCTCTTCGCCATGTAACGAGCCTCACCTGTCTATATATTATTTTTTCTTGGCGGCGCCCTTCTTCTTGACCGCCGCACGTTTGGGTCCCTTGCGTGTGCGGGCATTGGTGCTCGTCCGCTGTCCGCGAACCGGCAAGCCTTTGCGATGCCGCAACCCGCGATAGCAGCCGAGATCCATCAGCCGCTTAATGTTCATGGCGACTTCGGATCGGAGTTCGCCTTCGACCTTGTATTCCCCGTCGATGACCTTTCTGATGTCATTGATTTGGGACTCTGTCAGGTCATCGCTTCTGGTATTCGGGTCGACGCCGATTTTCGACAAAATTTCAATGGAGGTGCTTCGCCCGATCCCGTAAATATAGGTCAGCGCGATCTCAACTCTTTTTTGTTTCGGTAGATCGACTCCAGCAATTCTGGCCAATTCCTGCCTCCTCTATCCCTGCCGTTGTTTGTGCCGTTTGTTTTCACAGATCACCCGAACGGTCCCTTTTCTGCGGATGATCTTGCATTTCGGGCAAATCCTTTTCACTGATGCTCTGACTTTCATTGAATCACTCCTTATGTTGCAAAAGCTGCCGGCTAAAGCCCGTTTTCTGTTTTTGCCGCTCCCGATTGCTCAGCGTCTTCCACGTCATGCAGACCGAAAATCATTTGGCCCGATACGTAATTCTACCCCGTTTCAGGTCATAGGGTGACAGTTCGACGGTCACCCGGTCACCGGGAAGAATTTTAATAAAATGCATCCTCATTTTACCGGAGATATGGGCTAGAACCTGATGCTTGTTATCGAGTTCCACCTTGAACATCGCGTTCGGCAGGGTCTCGAGAACCGTGCCCTCGACTTTTATGGCTTCTTCCTTGGCCATTGAGCCTCCCGTTACAGACACCCGAGCTTTACCGGAATCTTTAGCGGCGTCCCTTGACCCTGGCGCCTGACTTCTTTAAAAATCCCTCGTAATGGCGGCTGAGCATGTGTGATTCCATTTGGGCCACCGTGTCGATGGCTACACCAACAACAATCAAAAGGGCCGTACCGCCAAAGTAAAAGGGGACGTTGAAGTGCGTGATCAGGATCGAAGGCAGTACGCAAACAGCTGAAACATACAGGGCGCCTCCGAGCGTAATTCGGCTCAGCACCTTGTCGATGTAATCGGCCGTCCGTTTGCCGGGTCGGATGCCGGGGATGTATCCCCCCTGTTTTTTCATGTTGTCGGCGACATCCACCGGGTTGAACGTAACGGCCGTATAAAAATAACAGAAGAAGAAAATCAAGCCGACAAAGAACAACTCGTAAACGGCGTTCCCGGGTCTCAGCGCCGAGACGATATCCTGGATCCAAGGCACCGTTATGAAGCTGGATATCGTCGCCGGAAACATCATGATGGAAGAGGCGAAAATCGGCGGAATAACACCCGACATGTTGATCTTGAGCGGCAGATGCGTGCTTTG
>JAQAZR010000004.1:0-4792 GCA_032127235.1 Deltaproteobacteria bacterium | reverse complement strand
GCCGTCGAGGATGTCGACATTTTCGATATGAAGGATGTTGACAACGATTTTTGTGAGTCTGACCACCGAAATACCGATTGGATTGGGTCGCTTCGGCGCCCGGGTGGCAAACACCCCGCGGGGTTGTGAATCCAGAAAGGGCTCGACCACCAATTCGGGGGTCCCCGAACGGTGAAAGTGATAAAGCAGAATGATGTGTGAAAACCCGTCGAGATCCTTCAATCCTGGGGCGAATTCCGGGAACACCTCGACGGTGCCGCAGATGCCGCCGGCGCCGGTGGGCTGGATCGGCATTCCGGCCGGCTCTTCGAACGGGGAATGAATCAGACCGATCGGTCGGTATTCAAAAGGCATGGGAGCGTCCTTTAAGGCGTGTTGTCATCCGGGCTTCAGCACGTCATTTTCATGCACCGTGGCGGCCCGCGGGGCCATAACCGTTTAGTACGAAAATAGAATCAGACCCGCAAATAGAAACTCGAAACTCAGAACCCGGAACCAGTGGTATCTTAAGGGCCATGTCTGTTTAACACCAATAAACAAATGGATAATAATGCAGATCAGGAGGAGGGACAACCCTTCATCACACCGATTCGTTCAAATGACCATCGGCGCGCGGATAACCGGTCACCGGCAGTGCAGACAGATGACGGTTTGCCGGTCACCGTCATCCGGTCCGGTCCATTTTTTTCAGATAACCGATGCGTTCTTCGAGGTCGGGGTGGGTAGAAAAGAGCGCGAAGGCCGGATGGATCGGTGCCGTTTTTGCGATTCGGGCCAGAACGTTCTGCAAAGAGACCGTACCCCAGCCCATCCGGATGAGATACATACCGGCGGCCCGGTCGGCCTCTTTTTCGAAGCGCCGCGAGTAGCCGGACTCGATCAACAGCGTGGGCAGGGTTTCCCCGGCGGCACTGATCGATGACACATCGCCCGCCAGGGTCGATACCAGCAGGAGAGTGCCGGCATTCTGAAACAACATGCGCAGGCCGTGACGGTTTTCGACATGGGCGATTTCGTGTGCCAGGACGCCGATGAGTTCCCGGTCGTTCTCGGCAAGCCCCACCAATTCGTCGGTCATCACAATCAGACCGGAAGGTAAGGCAAAAGCGTTCGCACCGGCCTGGTCGCTTTTACGAAATTCCAGACGGTAATGTGCCGGTGAGTTTTTACGGTCGACAAGACCGTGAAAGAGACTCTGAAGATGGGCAGACCGGTCGGCACCTAATTCGGACGGTTCGAGAAAGTGTGTATCGAGCACTGCCAGGGTTTGGCGGCTCAATCTGTCCGTGACAGCTGCCGGAACGGCAGCGGCGGCAATTTTTGCCAGAAAGGGGATGCCCGCGGCCACGAATCCCCAGATACACAGAAACAGGCCCAGTAGACAGGCGAGCGCTGTTTTCCAACCGGACTCGAGAAAATTGACGATCCGCGCGGAACCGGCGGGACCCCGGCGGGAGTCGACGAGTGCCAACAGATCTGCATCTCGGGTTTCACAGCGCGCACCACCGGGGAGAATCAAGGATCGACCGGTTTTGCCGAGCGGTGGCGTTGCGCTGCAATTTTGCAGCGGTACAACGATGTCCTGCAAGACCGCCGCGCAGTCCTGCAACCGGAGCGTGGTTCCCTCGAAGGTTATCCCCACTTGGACCGGCTTCGAACTCCGGCCGTCAAGATATGTTCCCGTAAATGTACTCATAGGCCTATATCGATGTCAAAAAATCCGGTTGTCGCCTCGCCGATGGCACTTTCAGCCGACTGTTCGGCAGCCGTAAAAGTGTCCAGGCTGCGTTCGCTGAACAGAGTCAGGCTTCCTACCAGGTAGCGGGTGCGGCGTACCCTGGCCCAGGGAATCAGCAGTCCCAGGGAGAAGATGATTCCCAATAGATTGGTGAGTCGGAGCCACAGCAGGTTGCCGACCTCGAGACGGCTATTGAAACAGAGGCCTTCGACGCTTGTCCGGTTCCAGCAGTAATTGGTGAGCCGTGCAAACAGAAACTGCTGAATAAAGGTGAAGGCCGTTATTGCGACCAAGAAACCGGCGATCGGCAGCAGCGTGAAAAACCGATCCATGTTGTCCAATCCTAATGCCAGTCCGTGCGGCTGCGAGACGAAGAAGAACACCCCTCCGCCGGCCACGACAGCCAGGAGGATGACCATAAAACCGGTAATTCCGTAAACCTGGTAGAAGGGACCGGCCGAACCGGTGTAGGTGTTGGGGCTTCGGCCAAAGGTAAAATTTTCGAAAAAGTATTTCTTGCGACGGAAAACCCAGTATGGAAAGATCAGGCCCAGGGTCAGCGGAATGAGCAGGGGTATGAACAGATAGGTATTGTAGCTCTTTTTCAGCGATCCGCGGAATCGGAAGCGAAGGTTGCGATAGGATGAGTTGACGGCGTTGAAACGCAGGGATTTGTAAATCAAAAAAGGCAGGAAGGCATAAAAAGCCGCTACCACGATGCCGCTGTAAACCGGTCCGAAGCTCTCGAGCGCCAGAAAGAGCAGCAACCCGAAGCCAAGGATGAGGTTGCCTCTCAAAATAAACCACGGGTTGGCCCGGTAGTCGAAGGGATAGTCGGCCAGCAGCGTGTGGGCATAAAAATAACGGCGCGTTCGCACCTTTGCCCAGGCGGAATAGATACCCAAGGTCAAAACGGTCAGAAAGAGATTGACGATCCAGATCCTGAAATACTCGCCGGCGGTGCCCGTGAACCTCAATCTTAACCGTTGGCGGACCTGGTAGACTGTAAATTCCGGTTTTTGAGCATCGGAAGGCCGTTTGACGTCGTCGATGGCCTGCTGGTTCTCCATCTCCAGATGTCCGATGTCCTCGTCGAGGGGTCTGATCTCACCCGCCATATTGCCGTTTCGTCTTTTATGTTTCCGGGTTCCGGGACCGGGCAACGCCAAGTGAAATTCCCGCCTTTATAAATTGAGGCGGGTTTTCCATTGCCTGCCGGTGTTTGTATTCTGAAATTTTCAAGTGCTTATTATAGCATAAAAGTGCTCTGAATGGGTACGGTTTAAGTTGCGCGTTCCGCCCGGAACAGGGCTCCGGAGGGAGTCCCTGTGACCGCCGTTCGAGTTGGTGCGCTGACATTGCCGCGCCCTTGCGTCTGCCATAGCGATGGGGCAAAGCTTTCTAACCGCCTCAGACAGCTGCGTCTGCTTCAGCCGAAGCCACCACCGGCTCTATCGGTAGGATGAAGCACACCAAAAAGTCACAAAAACCGGAATACCGCAAAAAATTGTACGCTTGGCTTGCAATATGCCGAAAAAACGTGCCAAAATTGTTACGAACTCCTCATGGTTTTGTCGGCGGAAGAACACTCGCGGAAAAGGCGACAGGCTGTGCAGGCTAAGGAGGTAACCGCATGGCGACGAAGAATGAATTGACACCGGATGAATTGAGATGCGTTTGCGACCCGGCGGTGTTCGAATTCAAAGACACCTCGGAAATTGAACCGCTGGACGAGGTGATCGGTCAGAAACGGGCGGAACAGGCAATTCGCTTCGGACTGGCGATGAAAAGTCCCGGCTACAATATTTTTGTCACCGGACAAGAGGGAACCGGGAAAACCACCATCGTCAAGGACATCGTGCAGCAGTTGGCCGAAACTCTGGCCACGCCCGGGGACTGGTGCATGGTCAACAACTTCAAGGACGAATTTCGGCCGATGGCCGTTGCTCTTCCGGCCGGCAATGCGCTCCTGTTCAGCAGGCGGATGAGTCGTTTCGTCGAAGATTTACAGGTTCGGCTGCCGAGGGAATTCGACAGCAAATCCTACCAGGAAAAACTGGCCGAGATCAAAAACCGTCATGGAGCCCGGAGGCAGGAGCACTTCGAGCGGCTCAATCAGATGGCCAAGGAAAAGAACCTGGTGATCCACCGCACGGCATCGGGTTATCAGACCATTCCCCTGATCGAAGACAAACCGATGCCGCCGGAGGAATTCGAGAAGCTGCCCAAAGATAAGCGCAAGACCATCGAAGCCGATTTCAAGCAGCTTCAGGGCGAGATTGAAAACACCCTGAGGGAAGCGGGCAAAATCAATCACAGCCGGCAAAAAGAGATCGAAAAACTGATGGCCGACGTGGCCCTGTTTGTCGTGAAGGATCGGCTCGACATCATCCGGCAAGATTACCCCGACAGTCGCGATGCGCTCGCCTACCTGGATGAGGTCCAGGCCCACATCGTTGAAAATGTTGACAGTTTCCTCAAGGCCCTCGAACCGACCGGATCGGGCGCTGACGGCACGGCCTCGCGGGCCCTCGGGAAGCCGTTAAGGGAATATCAGGTGAACGTACTGGTCGATCGCAAATCGACCCGCGGGGCCCCGGTAGTCTACGAACCCAATCCTACCTATCAGAACGTGTTCGGTCAGATCGAGAAACGGGCCGTCATGGGCACCTTTACCACCGACCACACGATGGTTCAGGCCGGTGCCCTGCTGCAGGCAAACGGCGGGTTTCTGATCATGGAAATCGAGTCGTTGTTAATGAATCCGATGGTTTGGGAGGCGCTCAAACGGGCCTTGCAGAACAAGCAGCTCTTCATCGAAGACCTGCCTACACTGGCCGGCATCGCCAGCGGGTCCCTGCGCCCCCAGCCGATACCCCTGGAGGTCAAAGTCGTTCTGCTCGGCAGTTATCAGATCTTCCAACTGCTTCAAAACAACGATTCGAAGTTCAACAAAATCTTCAAGGTCCGGGCCGATTTCGACTACGAAACCGAACGCTCGCCGGAGACGATTCAACTCTACGCCCGGTATATCGCCCGGGTATGCAAGGAGGA
>JAQAZR010000003.1:0-3442 GCA_032127235.1 Deltaproteobacteria bacterium | reverse complement strand
CGTCGATGTTCACCAGCTTCTTGAGCTCCGTGAGCGCCCGATGATAAGCGACGGCCCGCGGCGCATTTACGGCGAAGACGACGGCCTCCTCGGTTTTGGCCTCTATCTGCAGCCGCACTTCGACGCGGCCGCGGGCAACGGCTGTGGCCACCAGACCCTTGACCTTGTCTTCCAGACCGGCATAGGCGGACGGCAGGCGCAAAACGAGGTCCAAGTGGCGGCTGTTGTACGACCGGATCTCCACGACGACCGACCGGAGCGCATCGCCGGTCTCGGTTCTGGCAAAAGCGGTCATACTCTTTATCATTTTCCAGCTTCCTTCTCGAGATTTTCCTTATTCTTCTGTTTTATTTTTCAGGGCTTTCAAATCTTCGACGTATTTTCTGCGCACCTGTTCCAGATAGTCGCGCATTGGCCGGTCGGCATAGTCCGGGTAGGTCCACGCGAGCGGCTCGAACGCCCCCTTGCGATAGATCAGGGTCAGGTCGGCGTAGATACCTTTTCCGATATAGATCCGGTGAGCGAAATTTTTCCCCGTCGCCAGCACAAACCGTTCCCGAAGCAGGTAACCCGGATCGATATTGACGCTTCGCCGGTCGTCGCAACCATATCGGTGTTCGATATCGTTGGTCTGCTGTTTGATGTCGGCCAGATCTCGCTGCCGGATCAGTTCCTTGAACACCAGGACCCGTCTGAACAGAGGCGTCCCCATTTCCGGTGCGTAGTAACGGGTATAAGTAAAGTCAAACCAGGGGCTCACCATGTCGATGGCACCGAAACACGCTTTGAGATCACCGGCGACCGGGGTGATCAACTCCCGCTGCCGCATGAAAAGACCGATCACGAGCTTGGCCAAATGGGGCGGCTGAGGCTGACTCATCGATCGAGGGGCTTGGCTTCCTCGATCAGCATGATCGGTATGTCATCCCTGATTTCGTATAGCAACCGGCACTGGTCGCAGATCAAGCCATCGCCGGTGTCGTTCAGGTGGATATCTCCCTTGCACTTCGGGCAAGCCAGAATGTCGAGGAGTTCTTTACTGATGGCCATGAGTCGCCTCCGGGGAACAGTTGGGTCGGTTGAGTCAGGAACATCGATTTATCTGACCTACTGACGTAACTGACTAAACTGACCTAACTGACCTAACAAAAATTTGATTTGCTTTGAGTGCGATGTCATAGCACGCATCCTCAGGCATCGCAAGAACCGACCGGCATCAAAGTCAAATGGCGATTTTTCCTGAGTTGTCGGTCGTCGATCATCTTCTCGATTTCATCCGCGTACAAGGGATTCATCGTGATGATGACCTCGGGGCCGATGCCGGACAAGTCATCCGGTGAAACGACTTGTTGGCCCGTGCCCGGCACGTAATGTCCGCGCTTGTGCGGATTGACGTCCACGACGGATTCGATCCCACTCTCGACCTTCAGTGCATTCAGAAAGGTCACGCCTTTTGAGCCGGCTCCCCATACCACGGTCTTGGTGCCCGACCGCCGCAGTTCTGCAATCACCTTCAGCCATTTTGAAATCTGTTGCCGGTAGCGGTCGGCAAATCCGTTCACATGGCTGTCCACCGTCTCGATCGAAAGATGGCCGGGACCCGTTTGATATCTCTTTCGCTGAAATGAGGGTTTGGCTTCGATCCAAAGATATTGTCCGCCGAAGGCTTCTGAGACAGTCAGGGGGATGAAGCCGGTTTCGACGAACAGGCGCCACAGCGACGACTCCGTGAAGTAACCGCAGTGTTCGTAAATCAGGTCCCAGATTCCGAAATCCTTCAAGGTGAACATCACGTTCGGCACTTCCACGAATACCACAGCTTGCGGCTTGTCGCCAACGGCGCGACGGATCGCCTTTAAAAAGCGCTTCGGTTCAACAATGTGTTCCAGCACCTGGCGGCAAACGATAAAATCGGCCGGGCAGTTCGAATATTTCTCGGTATACTCGTCCTGCACGACGGAAAACCGCTCCAATCGATGGCCCTGTCCGTTTCGGTGCGGGTCGAAACTCGGATCAAATCCCAGACAGCGGTTGTTTCCTGCATCGGCCAAGAGCCGCAGGAAGTCACCCTTACCACAGCCGATTTCGATAATGTCTTTATTCCGGAGATCATAGGTAGTCACCAGTCTCCGCGCCAAGCCGCCGACATATTCCCTGAAAGCCGGTGAGTAATGCAATGAATTTTCGTACCGTGGGCTATATCTCATCCGGACGGGATCAAATGCGCTGTTGAAGACATGACCACAAGACCGACAGAAAACCAGGTCGATGTCTCCCCTGGCCGCCTTCAGCGCCTCCTCGCGACTTTCCAGGAGAACATTGCAGAATACCGGCACGCCACGGATGCCGAGAAACTTGACCGTGATGGTTGAACCGCAAACCGGACATCGGTTTTCTTCTTTTTTACCCTGAACCTTCTGCATGATTCAATCGCCGTTCTCTTTAGGTATCTGCAGGGTCGTCACCACAGGCGTTAAGCCTAATTGATTCAAATTGTGCACGATTTCTGCGCGATAGATCGCGTTCATGACAATCACGACATCCGGCCTATATTCTTTCAGGAAAATCGGTGCGACGATGGCTTGTCCGGTCCCGGCCATAAATGTCTGCTGGCGAAAGGGATTGATGTCGACGACATAGTCTATGATCTCAGACGCATCGACGGCACTCAGGAAAGCGGCGCCCTTCGACCCGCCGCCCCATATGACCACTTTCTTGGATTCTTGCCGGTACTGTGTGAGCCGGTTTTCCCAGTTGCGGATAACCGCGGGATACCGTCTTTCGAAGCCGGTTACCAAACCGGCCGATGCCTCGACACCGACCTCCGCCGCATAAGTTCTTTGCCCACCGGCGTCCGCGGCCCTGGTCTCCAGGAGAATATACTGATCATCGTAGGCCGTTCGCAGGTCGAGGATATCGAAACCGCACCTCTGGAACAGCCGCGACAGTGAAACAGGGCTGAAATAGGAGCAATGCTCGTAGTAAATGTCCTCGAAGGCACAGTCCCTCAGGATCCGCGTGACATCGGGGACCTGGAAGAAGACGACCGTGTCGCGCCGCCCGGCGACAGCGCGGCGCACGGTGCGGACCAGTTCGGCCGTATCGGGAATGTGTTCCAGCGTCATTCGACAGCAGATCAGATCCCCATGAAAGCCGGCATACTTGTCCGAATAAAAGTCTCTGACGAAATCGACTTCCACCTCGGTATCCTCGTCGTAGCTTCTGCCGGGGATGTAGGCGGGATCGAAACCCACACCGCGGTTGCGGCCCAGAGAGCAGATGTATTTCAGAAATTCACCCTTGCCGCAGCCGATCTCGATGATGGTCTTGTCCTGCAACCCGTACTTCGCGACCAAGTCTCCCGCGACCCGTCGTGCGAAGGAACTGAAGGTCGGCGAGTAGCCCTGCGATTCCTCGCAATCGGATGAATACCTGACAGCGT
>JAQAZR010000002.1:0-8781 GCA_032127235.1 Deltaproteobacteria bacterium | reverse complement strand
TCGGATGATCCCCTGTTTGTCAATGACGAACAGCGCCCGTTCCGAAACACCGTCCGTCCTCAGAACACCGTAAGAATCGGCCACCGCACCGTGGGGCCAGAAATCCGACAGCACCGGAAACCAGAGGGGCGACCCCATCTGTTTTGTCCAGGCGTAGAGGGTGGGAATGTTGTCGACCGTGATGCCGAGCAGGATGGCGTCATTTTGGTCGAAAAGGTCCTTGACGATGTTGTAGCCCGGCCACTGGTCGGAGCAGACCGGGGTCCAGGCCGCCGGGACAAATGAAATCACGACGTTTTTCTTTCCCCGGTACTGGCTAAGGGTGACCTTTTCTCCCGATATCGAAGGCAGGCTGAAATCCGGGGCCGGGTCACCGACCTTGACTTTCAGCCGGCTGTCGATCGGCTTTAATTTTCCGGGGTTGTAGATGTTTTCTTTGAAAGCTTCCGACAATCCGAAAGCCTGGCCGCAGACAAGGATCAGCACGGTTAAAAAGAGGCTCGCAACTCTTCCGATAGGTGTCATAAATATTCTCTTATTTTTCCGCAGATCGAATCGTTCCAATTTATTCTCGTCGCGTTCTTAAAGCCCTGACCGGGAAAGAAGATCTTGCAACATCTTACCGGCATCCGCGGGACCGCCGAGTTTCGAATAAAAAATCCGGTGCGAGCCGTCCGGCATGATCCGGATACCGATAAAATATGGTGTTCTGACCTCGCCCAAAAGCTGGTGGATGGCGAAATTGCCGTCTGAAAACAGGGGAAAAGGGATGTCGTAGGTTTTCCTGAAATAATCGACCTCGAAATCCGAATTGCCAACGCCGATGCCGATCAGCTTGACTTTCCCCTTGAACTTGGGATCTTCTTCCAGTTTGCGAAACATCTTGTTGACAGTGGGAGCCTCCCTCTGACAGTGCGGTCAGTACATGCTGAAAATCTCGATGATGACCACCTCGGCTTTGATGTCCGGGATCGAGAAAACGGATTTTTGATCCAGTCCGAGGTACTGTTTGTAACGAGGTGCCTCGGGAACCGGCAATTGGAAGTTCGGCAAGACCCCGCCTTCCGGCGGCGGCTGGTTGGCGGCGGATACCCAGCAGGGAAAAGCCAGCAACAGCATCAAGATCAAATGGCAATTTTTCCGGCCCATCACACCGATTTCCTCTCGAATATCGCACTAATTACGGAAAAGAGCTATTTTTTGACGTAAATCAACTATAGATCATCCCTGAGGGTATTAGTCAAATAAAAAGAAGATCGATTTCTTCAGGTCAGTTCCCTAAAAAACACTACATGTTGTGTCACGAAATTGTTGACATACAAGAGTCGTTCGTATACAATATATAGCGATTGTATGACAAAAAATATCAATATCTACCCCCTGGCAACGGATTATTTGGTTTATAACAAAATCAAGAGGTGCAGAAAGAATGATCAGACTGAATCTAAAGATGGAAAAACGCACTCACAAAAGGTATCCTGGAGTCGAGGGTGCCATTGTAGCCGTGTGGCCTCGGGCTGAAATTCTGGGGCAAATGATCGATGTCGGCCTTGGCGGGTTGTCCTTTCAGTACATCGATTCGGCCATTGACGAGAGCCCTTCGGATGAACTGACGATTCTGATGTCGACGCCTCGTTTGTATCTGGACCGCATACCCTATCGCACCGTCGCCGACTTTGCACTACCCCAGGAGTTTTCTTTCAGCTCGATTCCCGTCCGGCGCCGATGCGTGGCGTTCGGCCATTTGACTCCCGAAAAGCGCGATGGCATCAAACAGCTGATACTGTATTGCACCCTTATCAAGCCTCGGTTTTTCAGTTTTCCCGAGCCGCGCCGCCACCATGTTCCGCTGAGCCAAGCCCTCTGAACCGCAGCGCAAGGTGGACACCTGAGGGCCATCTGTCCGCCTTGCGTTCAATTTCAAGTCTTTACGTCCTTTTTTACCATTTCATTACTTGTTACCAACTATTATCAATTGTCATTGACAAGGTTTGCTTGGTGTTTATATTCATCATGCAAATTTCGGGCCGTTCGTTAATGTTATCCGATAAGGTGATACCCAATGCGCTATGACAAGTTTACCATTAAATCTCAGGAATTGATTCAAAACGCCCAGGGTCTGGCATCTCGTCAGAAGAATCCTCAGCTCGAGCCTGAACATCTACTGAGTGCCATGCTGATGGAAACCGAGGGAATTGCCGGTGCCATCCTTCAGAAAATGGGGGTCGCCCCCGGCCAGGTGGCAAGTGAAATAAACCGCGCCGTCGAAAGCTTGCCCAAAGTCAGCCAGTCAGATCAAGTCTATGTGTCGTCGCAAACCCAAAAAGTACTGGACGCTGCGTTTGCCGAAGCCGCCAAAATGAAGGATCAGTATGTCAGTATCGAACATATTCTGCTGGCCCTGTGCGATGAAAAGAATGGCGAGACACCCCGGATTCTGCTCCGCCACGGCATCAACCGCGATGCCATTCTTAAGGTCCTGATCGACATCCGGGGGTCCCAGCGCATTACCGATCCCAATCCAGAGGAAAAGTATCAGGCTCTCGATAAGTTCAGCCGCAACTTGACCGATCTGGCGCGCCTGGGCAAACTCGACCCGGTCATCGGGCGAGACGAGGAAATCCGCCGGATCGTCCAGGTGCTTTCGCGCCGTACAAAAAACAACCCTGTGCTCATCGGCGAGCCCGGGGTGGGTAAAACCGCTATTGTCGAAGGCCTGGCCCAGCGCATCATATCCGGCGATATACCCGAGAGCCTAAAAAACCGACGGCTGGTGGCCCTCGATATGGGCGCACTGATCGCCGGCGCCAAGTACCGGGGGGAGTTCGAAGATCGACTCAAGGCCGTCATCAAGGAAGTGGAAAAATCAGAAGGCGAGATCATTCTCTTCATCGATGAACTTCACACTGTGGTGGGTGCCGGTGCGGCCGAAGGCGCGGTCGACGCCTCCAATATGCTCAAACCGGCCCTGGCCCGCGGGACACTGCGCTGCGTGGGCGCGACGACCCTTAATGAATACCGCAAATATATAGAAAAGGACGCCGCCCTGGAACGGCGGTTCCAACCGGTACTGGTCAAACAACCGACCGTGGAAGACACGATCTCCATCCTGCGGGGGCTCAAGGAAAAATACGAAGTGCACCACGGTGTACGGATCAAGGATTCGGCGATCGTGGCTGCCGCCACGCTGTCCGACCGTTATATCACCGACCGCTTTTTGCCCGACAAGGCGATCGATCTTATCGATGAGTGCGCATCCAAACTGAGGATCGAAATCGACAGCATGCCGACCGAGATCGACGACATTCAGCGCCGCATCACCCAGGCCGAAATCGAGAGGGAAGCATTGAAGAAGGAGAGCGATTCAGCCTCCCGGGAGCGCCTGGCCAAGCTCGAGGGCGAGCTGAGCAACCTGAAGGACGAGTTGCACGAAATGAAAGGCCATTGGTTAAACGAAAAAGAGCTGATCCAAAATATCCGTGCGATCAAAGGAGAGCAGGAGCACCTCGGGGTAGAAGCCCAAAGGGCAGAGCGCCAGGGAGACCTGGCCAAGGTGGCCGAAATTCGTTACGGTCGACTGAACGATCTGCAGCGGCGCCTTGAGGAAGCCAACCACCATCTTGCCGAACAGCAGGAAACCCACAAGATGCTCAAGGAAGAAGTCGATGCCGAAGACGTTGCCGAGGTCATTTCACGCTGGACCGGTATTCCCGTCAGCAAGATGCTGGAGGGTGAAAAGGACAAGCTGATTCACATGGAGGACCGTTTGGGCCGGCGTGTCATCGGCCAGCATGAAGCCATCGTGGCCGTTTCCAATGCCGTCCGGCGCGCACGTGCCGGTCTGCAGGACCCCAACCGTCCGATCGGTTCATTTATCTTCATGGGACCCACGGGTGTCGGAAAAACGGAACTGGCCAAAGCCCTGGCAGAATTTCTTTTCGACAGCGAGCAGGCGATTGTCCGTATCGACATGTCGGAATACATGGAAAAGCACGCCGTCGCGCGACTGATCGGTGCACCTCCGGGATACGTAGGCTATGAAGAAGGCGGCTATCTGACCGAGGCCGTTCGGCGGCATCCCTATTCCGTGGTGCTGTTCGACGAAATCGAAAAGGCCCATCCGGAGGTCTTCAATGTGCTGCTCCAAATTCTGGATGATGGTCGGATGACCGACGGGCACGGCCGGACCGTGGATTTCAAAAATACCATCCTTATTATGACCTCCAATGTCGGCAGCCAATACATCCAGGAGTTGGGCGGCCTCCGGTACGAGGAAATGGTCGAGCGGGTTATGGATGCGTTGCGGAGCCACTTCAAACCCGAATTTTTAAACCGGATTGACGAAACCATCATCTTTCACAATCTGAGTCAGGAGCAGCTGGGCGAAATCGTCGATATTCAGGTCGAGCGACTGGCCCGTCGACTGGCGGAAAAGAACATCGACCTGGTTGTCTCGCAGAGCGCCAAGGCCTTCGTGGCCGAAAAGGGTTACGATCCCGTATACGGCGCCCGGCCTCTGAAACGCGTCATTCAAAAGCTCATCGAAAACGAACTGTCGCTGGAGATTCTCAATGGGAACATCCGCGAAGGGGACCGCGTCAGCGCCGAACGAAAGGGTGACCGGATTGTTTTCAAGATTGCGTAACGGCTGAACGGTCAACCACAACGCCTGGGGAGGGGAACTCGGGCGTTTTTGTTTTGAACTGACATGGGTCAGAAGCCGCAAATCACGGCCGGCATCGGCCACCGGTGTGGCTACACGCCATCGGCAACTGGATGGCCAATATCGATATTTTTATTGTAATCCAGGCGCGGCCGACGTATGATGCGCGCACGCCGACGATCCAAGGAGACCGATTACCCATGCCAATTTCCGCGTCCGAAAGACTGCGGCGTTTTTACGATCAGTTTTCGAGCAATGATTCCGTACTGATTCTGATCAATGCGGATCCGGATTCCATTGCCAGTGCCATGGCCGTCAGCCGTCTCCTGTGGCACAAAGTCACCGGTACCACAATCGGACATGTCAATGAAATCAAACGACCCGACAACCTGGCTATGGTCCGGTTGTTGGGAACCAAAATGGCACACATCGATCAGATCAACCGTGAACAGCATCAGCGGGTGGTCATGGTGGACTCCCAGCCGAAGCATCATCCAAGCATGGAAACCTTCGCACCCCACGTGATCATCGATCATCACCCCGACACAGGAGTCCAGGCACCGTTTCTCGATATCCGACCGAATTACGGTGCCACGGCCAGCATCATGACCGAATACCTGCGGGCTGCCAAAATAAAACCCTCGGTCAAGCTGGCCACCGGTCTTTTTCACGCCATCAAGACCGACACCTGTGATTTCGAACGGCACACCCTGATAGAGGATGTGAGGGCTTTTCAATTTCTATTCCGTCACGCCAACATCTATGTCGCCCGCAAAATCGAACAAGCTGAAATTCGTCTCGATTTTTTAAAATATTACAATATTGCGCTGCGGAAAATGATTCTGCGCAATGGCCGTGTCTTTGTACACCTCGGAAATGTTCCCGCTTCAGATGTCTGTGTATTGATCGCTGATTTTTTCATGCGCGTCGACGAGGTTAATTGGAGCATCGTTTCCGGCGTCTTCGCGCACAAGTTGATTGTGATCCTCCGCAATGACGGCATTCGAAAAAACGCTGGAACCGTTGCCGCAAAAGGATTCGGTCAGATCGGGTCTGCCGGCGGGCACAAGAGTACGGCCCGCGCCGAAATCGAGCTGGACGCTCTCAAATCCCAGGTCGACGTCAAAAACGACGGGAAGCTACAGCGTTGGATCATGAGTCACGTCGAGCGAAGAGCCAACAAAAAATAGGCCGCTCTTTTGGGCGGATCTGCGACCGGCGAAAAACACCGTGGTTTCCATTGTGCACTCTGACATGCCCAGCAATATGACCGTCACCATTCTTGGCTCGGGAACCTGTGTGCCTTCTCTCGAACGCAGTTCCTGCGCCATTCTGGTCGAGCTCGGCACATCCAAAGTGCTCATCGACAGCGGGGCCGGAACGATGCGGCGTCTGCTCGAATCCGGTATCACGATCTTCGACCTGTCCCACATCTTTTATAGCCATTTTCATCCTGATCACAGCGGGGAACTGGTGCCGTTGCTTTTCGCCACCAAGTATCCGGACAACCGGCGCCGCCGGAATCCTCTCACGATTTGCGCCGGCGCCGGTTTTAGTAAATTTTTCAATGGGTTAAAAAAAGTTTACGGCCCCTGGATCGAGCTCGATCCAGGGATGCTGAGCATCTTCGAATTGGACACCAGCGGACCGGATGCCGTCCGTTTCGACGATTTTACAGTCAAGTCTCTGCCGGTCAACCACAACCCGGAAAGCCTGGCCTACCGTATTGTCGACGCCGGCAACCGCTCGGTTGTCTATACCGGTGACAGCGACGTCTGCGACAACCTGGTGGCCATCGCCCGGGATGCCGATCTTTTCATCTGTGAATCCGCACTGCCGGACACGCTAAAGGTCGACGGTCACCTGACACCGTCACTGGCCGGCGAGATCGCGACACAGGCCAACGTCGGTCGGCTGGTGCTGACCCACTTTTATCCGGAATGCGATCGAGCGGATGTCGCGAAAGAATGCCGTAAAACCTACTCCGGTCCGCTGGTGTTGGCCCGGGATTTGATGAACCTTGAAATTTAGGGCTCGCGAAAAAATAAATTGGTGATTTTGGAGGTTGAAGCGCCCGGCCGGCAAGGTTTAAAATCGCTGGAATATCTGGATATTCCGAGATTTTGCAACGCAGCCGGACGGGATACATCGGCGTCCAAAATGGTAAGTTCTTTTTGAGCGAGCCCTTGGACCGGCTAAACATGCGGTATTATCCAATTAATCTCGATATACGCAACCGCAACTGCCTGGTCATCGGCGGAGGCGGCGTCGGCACGCGCAAAGCTTTAGCCTTGCTGGCGTGCGGGGCCCGGGTAACCGTGATCAGTCCCGCAGTCACCCAAAGGCTCGCTGATCTGGCTGACAGTCTCGTTCTTGTCCTGGTGCACCGTTTCTACCGTGAAGAAGACCTGGAAACTATGTTTCTGGTCATCGGCGCTACCGACGACGAGGAACTGAACCGCCGGGTTCACCGAGATGCCGAAAAGCGCGGCATCCTGTGCAATATCGCCGACCGCCCCGAAATATGTAATTTTATCCTGCCGTCGGTCGTTCGCCGCGGAGATCTGACCATCAGCATCTCCACTTCCGGCCGAAGCCCGGCTCTTGCAAAGAAGCTGCGCAAAGAACTGGAGCTGGCCTATGGAGAAGAGTACAGCTTGCTGTTGCACCTAATGGGCGCAATTCGCCGCAAACTATTGAAGGAAGCCCATGCGCCCGAAGCCCACAAGCCGCTTTTCGAGCGGTTGGTCGACAGCGACCTGCCCGCAATGATTCGCGATGATCGCCGGGCCGACATCGATCAATTGCTCCACGAGGTTCTCGGCCAGGGATTTACTTATGATACACTGATGAAAGAAAGCGATCCTTCCGCGACATGAGATGAGGCTTTCATGGAAGTGCTGATTATCGTCACGATCCTCTTTTACATGTTAAGCGCCGCCGGTTATTTTGCGTATCTTTTTTTTCAAGAGGACTACCTGCACCGCGTCGGCTATTTTCTCGTTCTGGCCGGATTCATCTGCCAAACGCTTTCCATCGTCTACAAAGGGATCGCATTCGGAGGATTCCCTGTGCGCAACCTGCACGAAACCCTTTCAATAGCGGGTTGGACCGTCGCCGGTTTTTTTCTGGTCTTTCAGTCAAAGTTCAAATTAAAAATTTTGGGAATTTACGCCGCACCTCTGATCGCACTGATCATGATCGCCGTCGCTCAGGTGCCGGAAACACCGTCTCAGGAACAGAGTATCTTCAAAAATTTCTGGTTGATCTCGCACGTGGTGACGGTTTTTATCGGCAATGCGGCATTCGCATTGGCCTGTGGCATCGGGATTCTCTATCTCTTGCAGGAGCGTGCCATAAAAACAAAAAATCCGGGCTTTTTTTTCCGCCGTCTGCCGTCTCTGGATATGCTCGATGGTACCGGTTACACGTGCATTATCGTCGGGTTTACCCTGCTGACCTTCGGTTTGATCAGCGGGTTCATCTATGCCAAGACGCTCTGGGGTCGGTTCTGGGGATGGGATCCCAAGGAAGTTTGGTCGGGTATCACCTGGCTTTTTTACGCCGCCCTGCTCCACGAACGGTTGAACGTCGGCTGGCGCGGACGCCGGGCAGCCATCATGGCAATCATCGGTTTTGCCATTCTCCTGTTCACTTTTCTGGGGGTCAATTTTTTGCTCACGGGGCACCACAAACCATTTACGACTTTTTAATTTTTATTTCGTACTTACTTTATTAATTTGAGTGTTAAATGATCATGACCCTTTGGGCCACCACGGTGAATGAGAATGATGCGACGGAGCCCGGATGAGTGGTTGAGAACAGTGGCTGACTGTCTGAGTCGCCTACGGGGTCTTAGACCGGACCCAAAGCCGATGCCGCATGAAAGGCACACCATTGGGGACAACCCCCCCGAACCCCTTATTTGAAGACGGCACTGGTCCTGGCTTAGAGCCAGTCGGCGGCGAGTTTCAGCCGTCTTTCGAAACCGTTCATCCGGGCGGAGGTGCCCACCTTATTCGGTTGTGTCCGTTGAGCCCGTTAAGTCCCGCCGCGGCGGGATTGAGCCGGTTATGTTAGGCTAGGGATGTGACCCAAATTCTACTTTCAAAGTAAAC
>JAQAZR010000001.1:0-3993 GCA_032127235.1 Deltaproteobacteria bacterium | reverse complement strand
GCCGGTGTGCTGATCCTGCCGCGTCACCGCAGGCTCGACTGGCAGCAGTTGGGCAGCGGGCCGATTCGGATTGCCGCCGATCGGATACGGAAAGCCGAACGCACTTGACCCGTCGGATCTTTGGGGAAAACAGGAAGTAGTCGAATCACTATGTCAATGTGGATTGTCGGAATCATCGTCTTAATGGTCAAGCTGGCCGTGGTGCTCGTGGTGCTGCTTCTGCTGGCCTCCTACCTCGTATGGCTGGAACGCAAGTTTCTGGCGAGGCTGCAGATCCGTTACGGGCCCAACCGGGCTGGTAAGTTCGGTCTGCTTCAGCCGATCGCCGACGCCGTCAAATTGATTGCAAAGGAAGATACGGTTCCGGCCGAGGCCGATCGGCGTATATTCCTGTTGGCCCCGGCGATCGTGGCCGGCACGGCCCTGCTGATGTTTGGCGTCGTTCCTTTCGGTAGCGACCTGACGCTGTGGGGACAAAAGATTCCCTTGGTGATTTCCGATATCAATGTCGGTCTGTTGTTCGTGTTTGCGCTGTCATCCTTGGAAGTCTACGGAGTTACGCTGGGTGGTTGGGCATCCAATTCCAAATTCAGCCTTTTGGGGGGCATACGCGGCGCCGCTCAAATGATCAGCTACGAGCTGGCCCTCGGGCTTTCACTGGTCCCGGTGGTCATGTACGCCCGCTCGCTGAGCCTGGTCGATATCGTCAATGCCCAGGAGCCCTATCCGTTTATCCTGGTCCAGCCGATATCTTTTGTCATTTTCTTCATAGCGGCCATGGCGGAGAGCAAACGCATCCCGTTCGACCTGCCCGAGGCCGAAAACGAACTGGGCGCTGGCTACCACACGGAGTACAGCGGCATGCGCTTCGGCCTCTTTTTTCTGGGGGAGTATGTTCACATGCAGGTCTTCGGCGCCCTGTTGGCGGTTTTTTTCTTGGGCGGCTGGCACGGCCCTCTATTACCACCCTGGATATGGCTGCTTTTGAAAATAATCGCTATTTCCCTGTTGATGATTTGGATTCGGGGAACGCTGCCGCGTCTGCGCTACGACCAGCTGATGGCCATCGGTTGGAAAGTTCTGATACCCGCGGCTCTGCTCAACATTCTGATAACAGGAGCGGTTTTGTTGATTTAGCCGGATATTGACCATGGGGGTATTGGGAAAGAAGATATTATAATGAACAGTGTATGGGAAGCCATAACAGCGCTGGCAGCCGGCTTTGCACTCACCTTCAAGCACCTTTTCCGCAAGCCGATCACCGAGCAGTACCCGGAGTTCAAGCGGCCGTTGCCGGCTCGCAGTCGGGCCCGCATCGTCCTGACGCGGGATCCCGATGGCGGTGAGCGCTGCGTGGCCTGCTATCTCTGCTCGGCGGCCTGTCCGGTCAGCTGCATCTCCATGCAATCGGCCGAAAGAGAGGACGGCCGTCGGTTTGCCGCCTGGTTTCGGATCAACTTTGCGCGATGTATTTACTGCGGGCTATGTGAAGAAGCCTGCCCGACGTCGGCCATTCAATTAACACCGGATTTCGAGAACTGCCGGCGCGACATTCTGACCCTTGTGTTCGAGAAGGAAGATCTCCTGGTGGATCATTGCGGAAAGGACCCGCAGTATAATTTTTACAAGTATGCGGGGGTCGTGACCGGCGAAGGCGGCAAGGGAACCCACGTAAAGGAAGACGAGCCGGTGGATGTGAGAAGCAACATGCCGTGACCGGCGAAAGGCGGGCCGCGAAGGCCGGCCGACACTAAATCATTTGTTGTGCGGTTCGCGGTTAGGGACCGAGGTCATTTTTTGCCATTCTCGATGTTGGGAGTTTCATGACGCTCTACACGATTCTCTTCTACCTTTTGGCGGTTGTCATTGTCGCCGCGACGGTGCTGGCGATCACCCGGCGAAACATGGTGCACGCGGTGATTTACCTGGTCGTCTCTTTTTTCGGCAGTGCGCTGCTGTTTTATCTTTTCGGTGCGCCGCTGCTGGCGGCCCTCGAGGTGATCATTTACGCCGGGGCCATCATGGTGCTGTTTCTTTTCATTATCATGATGCTCAGAGACGTGAATCTGCTGGAGAAGCTGTTCCCGCTCAGTCAGTGGGTACCGGCCGCTGTCATGGCCGTCGTTTACCTGGTCGTCGGAACCGTCCTGATCTTAACCGATCCCGGTGCTCGAGCCCCTTTAACCGGCGCAGTGGCCACACCTCGTGAATTCGGCCGCTTTGTTTTCGAAAACCACTGGCTGGCGATCGAAATCGTTTCCCTGCTGCTGCTGATTGCCCTTGTGGGTGCCCTTTATTTGGGTAAACTGTCACGGAAAAGCGCCGCGCCGCAAAGCGAGGGAAAACCATGATCGTATCCTTCGGACATGTGCTCGTTCTATCCGGACTGCTTTTTTTGCTCGGCACCGTTTGTGCGGTAGCACGGCGCAACCTGATCATGATCCTGCTCGGCGTCGAGATCATGTTGAATGCGGCCACCATCGCCTTTGTCGGGGCCGCTCTGCGCTGGCACGACATGGAAGGCCAGGTGTTCGTGCTGTTTATCTTTGCGGTGGCTGCCGCCGAAGTATCGGTCGGGCTGGCACTGATCATCGGCGTTTACCGCCGGACGGGCTCTGTTGATCCAAATAACTTCAATTTGTTGAAATGATATCGAAATGATCGAATCCGGATTCGTCCTCCCAACCCTGACGCTGGCGGCCCTGGCCACCTGGCTGCCTGCGGTTGCTTTCGTGTTGATCATGATTTTTTTGCGGGCGCGTCCCCGCCAGGCCGCCGGCGTATCGATTGCGGCCGTATCGGTCTCGCTCTTGAGCGCCGTGTGGCTGCTGATCAGGCACTGGCACATGTCCACACCGATCCATTTTGCTGTTCGTTGGGTGGCATCCGGGGATCTCACCATTCCTTTCGGATATCTGCTCGATCCGGTCAGTTTGCTCATGTTGACCGTTGTGGCCGTGATCAGCTTCCTCGTCCAAGTCTATTCCCTTGGCTACATGGCCGGGGACCCGGGATTCGGGCGCTATTATGCCTTCATGTCATTGTTCGCCTGGGCCATGACCTCGTTGACCGTCTCCCTGACCCTCATCCAACTCTACATCTTCTGGGAACTGGTGGGATTGGCCTCTTATCTTCTGATCGGCTTCTGGTATGAAAAATTCAGTGCCAGCGAGGCCGGAAAGAAGGCTTTCGTCATGACCCGCCTGGGCGACGTGGCTTTTTTTCTCGGCCTGCTGCTGCTTCTGATTCACTTCGGCAACCTGGACATCATGGCGCTGAACGGTCCGGCTCCGGCAGAAAGCATGTCGCCGATCCTTCTCACGGTCTCGTCCCTGTTGATTTTCGGCGGCATCATCGGCAAGAGCGCCCAATTCCCGCTCCTGACCTGGCTGCCGGACGCCATGGAAGGCCCGACCCCCGTGAGCGCTTTGCTCCACTCGGCTACCATGGTGGCCGCGGGCGTCTACCTCTTCGCGCGATTGTTCCCGCTTTTCAGCCACTCCGCGATCGCGATGGCCGTATTTCTGGCCATCGGTACGATCAGCATGCTGGCGGCCTCCACCATGGCCATGGTCAGTCGCGACATCAAACAGGTCTGGGCTTATTCCACCATCAGCCAACTCGGTTACATGATCATGGGACTGGCGGCAGGTGGATTTTTTGCCGGGGTCTTCCATCTGACCACCCACGCCGGTTTCAAGGCCCTGCTTTTTCTCTGCTCCGGCGTCTTCATCCACCACTTCGGCACCAACGACATGGTCGAAATCGGACGGCATGGCGGTCGCAGCTTGAAGATACCGATGGTCTGCATGGTTATCGGGGCGGCGGCTTTGGCCGGTCTGCCGCCCCTCTCCGGTTTTTTCAGCAAAGAGTTGATCATCGGGGTGCTGGCCGACCAGCCGAATCCCATTTGGGTGGTCGCCGGTCTGTTGGGCGTATTTTTGACCGCCTACTACACCTTCCGTCTGATCTTTATCATCTTGTTTCCGAGAA